>NZ_JBAVZJ010000164.1:0-6395 GCF_049588695.1 Robiginitalea sp. | reverse complement strand
CCCATTCGTTGATCAGGTTGTTTACAAAGGCGATACTGTCTGTGGCTGTGTATGCCCCGATGAGTTTGGGCTGCAGGTCTTCCAGATACAAGTATGAATCGCCAACCCGGGCCAGCGGGTTTTCCCGGGGCTTTTCCCTTAAGAACTCTGCACAACCTGAAAAAAGAAACAGGGCCGGGAGCAGAAGTACGGCCGCTATTCGAACGCGGACATGGGCGTTACTTAAAATCATCGGTCAAAAATAACAATATCACCTTCCCCCACAAGCATGCGGGTGTTTGATTAACACATTTTTAGTACCGCGAATCCCCCAATTTTAATATCTTGGAACAAAACCTTCGTACTTTGAACTATACTACTGAAGTAGATATCGATCGTTCACGGGAACACGTTGTTGAGCTACTGGAAGATTCCGATAATTTTAAGCACTGGCAGCGCGGGCTCATGTCTCTGAAGGCATTAACCGGCGAGCCCGGAGTAGAAGGATCTCAGCGGGAACTCGAATACCAAATGGGCAAACACCATCTGGTTATGGTCGAGACCACAATTGCGAAAACACTGCCCGAAAACTATTGTGTGACCTATGATGCCAAAGGTGTCCACAACATTCAGAAAAATTATTTTGCCGACCTCGGGGGGGAGCGATGCCGATGGGTTTGTGAAAACGAATTCCAGTTTTCCAATTTTCCAATGAAACTCATGGGTTGGCTCATGCCGGGAATGTTTAAAAATCAAACCCGTGCCTATATGGCCGATTTCAAAAACTTTGCGGAACACGGCACTTCAGTTTCGGAGGCGTAATTGCGTGTTATGGATAAAAAAATCAAATTGATTTGGGATTTCAGGGGACCACAAGCCGGGGCAACGGCAAGGCATTTTGAACTTCATTTAAGAGAATCCCCCCTTTTCAGACCGGATATACCCACAGGAGTAGAACATCTCAATGAAATGCACAGCCTGGCCTTTATGGTGGTAGAGGCGTCTGAAATGCCGCAATTCAGAGATGCCCTTAAACCCCACAGGGGAAGCCTCGCCGAATAAATAAAACCACAACCAACCCATCTTTATGAACCACTGGAAACACGAATGGCCGAACCTTATAAACAAGAGATATGCAGGGCTCATAGCAGTTGCAATTATCCTCCTGCTCAAAGGATGTCAGGGTTCCGACTCCAAAGGAGATCCGCTTATGGAAATTTTGGATTCAAAAGATCCGGCTATTTCACGGGTCATGCAGAATCCCGGGGAATATGAAATTCAGATTCACTACACCCGTGTTACCCGAACCGGGGATTCGGTTCGATTTACAGATTATACCTTCGGCCAGGACAAGGACCGATATTTCTATCCCGCGAGCACGGTCAAATTTCCGATTGCCGTTGCCGCCCTGGAGAAATTAAACACCCTGGACAGTCTGGATCGGGATTCCCGCTATTATATCGAAGGGGATAGCGTGGAAAACACCTTTGCAGAAGATATCGAGAAGATCTTTGCAGTGAGTGACAACCACGCGAGCAACCGGCTTATCGAATTTCTGGGTCAGGATGAGATAAACACCCGGATCAGCACGAAAAAAGCAGGCCCAATACGGATCAGCCATCGATTGGGGTATCACCGTGAAGACCTGACCACCCAGCCACTCGTTTTGTATCTGAATGACAGTCTTACGACCCTGACAAACCCCATCATTAACAGTCCCCCCAAACCGTTGGACCTGGTAGGTATCACTAAGGGGAATGGGTTTTACGAGGGGGATTCGCTGATCTCAGAGCCCTTTGATTTCAGTATGAAGAACTACCTGCCCGTACAAACTATCCACGGACTGCTCCAACGGGTTATTTTTCCTGAAGCATTTCCGCCTGATTCTCAATTGCGGATAACGGAGTCACAGCTGGAATTTCTGAAGAACACCATGAAAACCCTGCCGCGTCTCTCGGGTTACCCTCAGGACATGTATCCGGACGGGTATTGTAAATTCTTTATCTATGGGGACTCAGAGGCAACTATCCCCGATTCGGTTGAAATTTATAACAAGGTGGGGTTCGCCTATGGCACCCTCACGGACTGCGCGTATATACGGGACACTGAAAAGGGAATAGAGTTTATGCTGACAGCTACAATTCTGGTCAATGGCAATGGCATTTTCAACGATGACCAATACGAGTACGATGAGACGGGTATTCCCTTTTTGGCAAGTTTGGGACGGGAGGTCTACAATTACGAGTTAAAACAGCTGTAATGCCCCAGATGGAGACCCCGCGGGGTGCGAACCGAAATAAATGACCTAAACCGTGGAAGAATCTTCTGGCTCGCAAACCGGAAAGCCTATATAGAATTTGGCGTACTGCTGAACGCGACCGGCCCGGACCTTAACAAGCTTCCTCTGGCCGGATTCGCGTTTGTGATTATCTGAGGTTGAATGCCGATTATTTGGCTACATGCACGGCCCGCGTCTCCCGGATTACCGTAACTTTTACCTGTCCCGGATACGTCATATCCGTCTGAATTTTCTGTGAGATTTCAAAAGACAGCTGGGCCGCTTTTTCATCGCTGACTTTTTCACTTTCCACCATTACCCTGAGCTCTCTGCCCGCCTGTATGGCATAAGCCTTTTGAACGCCTCCAAATCCAAAGGCGATTTCCTCGAGATCCTTAAGTCGCTGAATGTAAGAATCCAGTACCTGCCTCCGGGCTCCGGGCCGGGCCCCACTAATCGCATCGCAGACCTGAACCACCGGAGCGATCAAAGTATTCATTTCGATTTCATCGTGGTGGGCCCCAATCGCGTTGCACACCTCCGGTTTTTCTCCATACTTCTCAGCCCACTGCATTCCCAGAATCGCGTGTGGCGTTTCCAGCTCGGTTTCAGAATTAGGGACTTTTCCAATGTCGTGGAGCAACCCCGCCCGTTTGGCTATCTTGGGGTTCAAGCCGAGCTCGGCAGCCATCACACCGCAGAGTTTAGCGACTTCCCTGGAGTGCTGCAGAAGGTTCTGCCCATAAGAAGAACGGTACTTCATCCGACCTACAAGGCGAATCAGTTCGGAATGGAGTCCGTGAATCCCCAGGTCGATTACCGTACGTTTACCCACTTCGAGTATTTCCTGCTCGATCTGTTTTTCCGTTTTGCGAACAATTTCCTCAATCCGGGCAGGGTGGATCCGGCCATCTGTCACCAGTTTGTGGAGGGACAGACGCGCTACTTCCCGCCGAACAGAATCAAAACAGGAAAGAATAATGGCCTCAGGGGTATCATCCACGATAATCTCAACTCCCGTGGCAGCTTCCAGGGCCCTGATATTCCGACCTTCCCGACCGATAATACGACCTTTAACATCGTCTGACTCCAGGTTGAATACAGAGACGCAATTCTCCACCGCTTCTTCGGTGCCGATGCGCTGGATGGTGTTGACGATAATCTTTTTGGCCTCCTGTTGGGCGCTCAATTTGGCTTCTTCCAGGGAATCCTGCAGGTAAGCCATGGCGTCGGACTTGGCGGTTTCCTTGAGAGATTCAAGCAATTGACCGCGGGCGTCCTCTGCAGATAAGCCCGAAATGACCTCCAGCTGTTCAATCTGGTTCTTATGAAGTTTTTCCACCTCTTCCTGACGTCGCTCGTATATCGTTTTACGTTTTTCGAGATCCTGAAGCTTTGTCTCGAGTTGGGCGTTGAGTTTTTTGTTGCGTGAAATTTCACCGCTTACCTGAGACTCTTTGTCGCGAATGCGCTTTTCAGTTTCGGTAATTTTTTTGTCTTTATTGTTAATTACCTTCTCGTGTTCCGCCTTGAGTTCCAGAAACTTTTCCTTAGCCTGGTAGATCTTGTCTTTCTTTAAACTTTCTCCTTCACTGGCCGCATTTTTGAGGATTGTAGCGGCCTCCTTCTTAGCACTTTCCACAGTCCTGGCCGCCTTCCCTTTTTCCAGTAATTTGGCGATCAGAAATCCAACCACCAATCCTAAGGCGAGGGCAATAATACCTGTCGTTAAATCCATAATATCAAGTGTTTTGTACGCATTAATGGCAGTAGAACCAACCCTTAAAAAGGTCGTAAACGCACTCAAATCCCCTCCGGATTCAGCAGAGAAGACATAAAAAAAGCCCACATTGATGAAGTTTTGTACAAACTCCAGTAAACAGGTTTAGGGCTAACAGGCTGCTCAAGGATCCTTTCAAGAAGGCTTGCTTTTACAACCTAAACTCACCCTTTTCAAAAAAAATAGTGTTGAGTTTGTCAAAAAATAGTGACCAATGTGGGCAATATCATTTGGTATGTTAAAGAACTTAGCGAACGCTCATTTTGGAGGCTACCAACTGGTCAAGTGCCTTGAGGCGCTCTGTTACTTCCAGAGTATCTTCCTTTCGTTCTATACCGCCCTGCTCTATTTTGGATGCGAACTGAAGGGCACACATGGCCAACACATCCTGTTTATCGCGAACGGCGTAATTTTGTTCAAATTTTTTGGCCAACTGATCTATATTTTTAGCGGCCTTCCGAAGCCCTTCCTCCTGAGAGGGATCAATGGTCAGCGGATAAATCCGATCCGCAATAGACAATTTGATCTTGAGCTTTTCAGTCATTTTGAACGCGCAATTATTCTGAAAGCTGGACAATACACTGGTCCAATTCCCGGATTAATGCATTTATTTTGAGCTTCGCTTCTGTTTTATTCGTTTCACTGCCCAGCATTGTACTTGCCATCTTCAGGGATTTGTATTTCTCTTCCCATGCTTCCGCGGATCTTTGGACGGCTTCGTACTGGGTTTTCAAACCACTCATTTCTCTTTCCAGTACCAGCTTTTGCTGCTGTTCAACATCTAACCTATGCAGCAGTTTACTGATTTTATTCTCAAGAGAATCTACGACTTCGACCAATTCACTCATTGGCAAGTTTCAATGCATTTACACAAAGATAGCATTCCATGCGAGACTTCGCAATATTTTTTTAAAAGGCCAAAACATTCGCCTCTACCCTATATTTTCATCTTCAAACCTCAAGGCTTTGGGCTATGCATAACCTGTGTTTTTTGAGGGAGCCCCTATTGATCAATTCACAGGGCTCGGCCTAAAAAGAATCCCTGAAATCAGCCTTTTGAATTCCAGAGGTGCACAACTTCACACCTTCTGTTTTTCAATTGCGGTTCGAATATGTAATTTCGTGTCATAAATTGGGCTATGATAAAAAAGGGGGCATTACTTTTAGGGCTACTGTTGAGCTTTACAGGCTTTGGTCAGTATGCAGGTGCTGAAACCGATTTTCGTTCCCCTTTAGACATCCCTTTAATTCTCGCGGGTACTTTCGGGGAGCTTCGTTCCAACCACTTCCACTCCGGAATTGATATCAAAACACAGCAGCGACAGGGTTTACCCGTATTTTCGATTGGTGGAGGAACCGTCACCAGAATTAAAATCAGTCACTGGGGTTATGGAAAAGCGCTTTATATTACCCATCCGAATGGGTACACCTCCGTCTATGCCCATTTGCAGAAATTCGGGCCGAAGATTGAGAAATACGTAAAGGATCTTCAATATAAAAATCAAAAGTACGAACTCGAGGTATTTCCTGAATTTGGCGTCCTCCCCGTGACCAAGGGGGATACTGTTGCCTATTCCGGTAATACCGGGGGGTCCTCCGGGCCACACCTGCATTTTGAAATCCGGAATACCCTGGACGAGAAACCGACCAATCCACTGTTGTATGGGCTGGAAGTGCGGGATGCCACCAACCCGGTCGTTTCGGGATTATATGCCTATCCCCTGGGGGATAATGCCCAGGTCAACCAAAATGGAAAGCGTACCGAACTTCGTTTCCGGAGGCAGACCGATGGCAGTTTCCTGGCCGATTCTGTTCGGGCATCAGGACGTATCGGTTTTGGGATTAAAACATATGATCGCCAGGATATGGCTGCGAACAAAAATGGGGTCTATCAGGTGATTCAAAAGGTCAATGGGAAAACGTATACGGATCTGGTCTTTGATGCATTTTCCTTTGGAGAAACCCGATATATAAATACCCTGATCGACTATTCCTATTACGCCCGCTACCAGGATCGGATTCAGAAGTGCTTTAGAATCCCGGGAAATAAACTGAGCCTCTACGATACCCTTTTCAATGAGGGAGCGATAGACGTTACCCCCGGATCGGATTATTTGGTCGAGCTTGAAATATCCGACCTGGCAGGTAATCAAACGGTATTGCGGATTCCCGTAGTGGGCAGCGCACTCCCTATACTAGAAGCAGACAGCCCTGAAAAGACCCCTTATTTTGTCTTCTCGGGAAAACCGGCAAGTTTCAAACTGGAAGGAGGGCAGGTGTATTTTCCCGCCAACAGTTTTTACCAGGACACCTACCTGAATCTCGAATCAGATTCCACGGTCATCCGCATTCATGAAC
>NZ_JBAVZJ010000163.1:0-1858 GCF_049588695.1 Robiginitalea sp. | reverse complement strand
GAATATAAAGTAGGGCCATAAATGCTAAGTGCCAGGGAGTTTCCATGTCCCTAAAATACACAATACAGGCATTTACATACAAAAAGCCGACCCTTTTTGGGGTCGGCCTTTTTATTGGGAGGTCATTACCAGGCTTATTTAACCATGTCGTAACTCCTGTGAATAAATGAAGTCAGTTCTTCCCCTTTGAGCAATCCTTTGGATAGACGCGCCAGATCCAGGCATTGACTGATCAGTCGGGTACGCTTTTTACTGGTTTTTGTATTGAGGATTTCTCCTACCAGTGGGTGATTCGTATTGACGACCAGATTATACATATCCGGCATATTTCCCATACCGAACATTCCTCCGCCACCGCCGCTTTGCTGCATTTCTTTCATCCGCCTCATAAACTCGGGCTCTGTAATCATAAAGGGAGATGCATCGCTATCCATGGCTTCCATTTGAACCATATAGCTGCTTTTCTCTCCCAGAACTTCTTCCACCTGTCCCTTCAATTTATCTTTTTCCTCGTCGGACAACTTCGAAATCTGGGTTTCCTCTTTTTGGATCAGTTTGTCGAGGTGATCGGCATCAACCCGCGCAAAGGAAATCTTCTCCTTGCTGGTTTCCAGCTTCTGCATCAGGTGTGCTACAATCGGGCTATCCATCATAAGCACTTCATACCCTTTGGCTTTGGCAGCCTCTATATAGGAATGCTGACTTTCTTTGTCGGAGGCATAGAGGAGCACGAGTTTATCGTCCTTATCCGTTTGGGTGTCCTTTACTTTTTCCTGTAGTTCACTAAAGGTATAATACGTGCCGTCCACTGTTGGGTAAAGGGCAAAAGACTCTGCCTTTTCGAAAAACTTGTCTTCGGACAACATCCCGTATTCTATTACGATCTTGATATCGTCCCATTTCTTCTCAAAATTCTCCCGGTCCTCCTTGAAGAGGGAATTCAGTTTGTCGGCCACCTTCCGGGTGATGTAGGACGAAATCTTTTTAACGGCGCCATCGGCCTGCAAATAGGAACGAGAGACATTTAAAGGAATGTCGGGAGAGTCAATGACTCCTCGTAGCATGGTCAGGAATTCGGGAACGATCCCTTCGACGTTATCTGTTATAAAAACCTGGTTTTGATAAAGTTGAATGCGATCCTTCTGCATTGCCAGGTCCTGATTCAATTTTGGGAAATACAGAATACCGGTGAGGTTAAAAGGATAATCGACATTGAGGTGAATATGGAACAAAGGCTCCTCAAACTGCATAGGATATAATTCCCTGTAAAAGGCTTTATAGTCCTCATCCTTCAGATCAGAAGGTTTTTTGGTCCAGGCAGGCGTGGGATTGTTTATAATGTCGTCCACCTCCTGAGTAGGTGCCGGATCTTCTTCTTTGGCACCTTCCGGTTTGGGGAGGGTTTCAGTGCGCATTCCAAACTTGATGGGAACGGGCATGAATTTATTGTATTTCTGAAGGAGTTCACGAATGCGCGCTTCCTCCAGGAACTCTGTAGAATCCTCTGCGATATGGAGTACGATTTCCGTTCCCCGTGTTGCGCGGTCCGAAGGCTCGATGGTGAATTCGGGGCTGCCGTCGCAACTCCAATGTACCCCTGGAACGTCCTTGTGGCTCTTCGTATAAATATCTACCCGGTCTGCCACCATAAATGAGGAGTAAAACCCAAGGCCGAAATGACCTATAATACCGGCATCTTTTCCGGCATCCTTATATTGGTCCAGAAATTCTTCTGCTCCGGAAAAAGCCACTTCATTTATATATTTTTTAACTTCTTCTTCTGTCATTCCGATACCCTGGTCGATGACGTGCAACTTTTTTCCTTCCTTATCGATTTTCACTTCAATCATAGGATTGC
>NZ_JBAVZJ010000162.1:0-6213 GCF_049588695.1 Robiginitalea sp. | reverse complement strand
TTTCTGGGGGAAGTAGGGCAGTTATTCAGTTTGGCATACACCAACTGACTCCGCTCTTCCTTTAACCTTTCGGCCATCTGTTTTTTACGAACACCCATAGCGCTTATCTTTTACCTTTGTTTTTGGCTCCGGCATGTCCCCGGAAAGTCCGGGTTGGAGAAAACTCTCCCAATTTATGCCCGACCATATTTTCCGTTACATATACCGGTACAAACTGACGTCCATTGTGCACTGCGATGGTCTGTCCTACAAAGTCAGGGGTGATCATCGAAGCTCTCGACCAGGTCTTAATGACTGATTTCTTTCCGGAATCGAGGTTCTGCTGAACTTTCTTCTCGAGACTATAGTGAACGTAAGGTCCTTTTTTTAGGGAACGTGCCATGTTTCTTTACTTTTATTTCTTTCTACGTTCTACAATATATCGGTTGCTGTCTTTGGTTCGGGAACGCGTCCTGAAACCTTTGGCAGGAATACCATTCCGCGATCTCGGATGTCCTCCGGAGGCGCGGCCTTCTCCACCACCCATCGGGTGATCTACAGGGTTCATGGCTACCGGACGTGTTCGTGGTCTTCTGCCCAACCAGCGACTGCGTCCTGCTTTACCGGATACGATCAGTTGGTGATCGGAATTCGAAACAGCTCCGATGGCCGCCATACAATTGATAAGTACCAGGCGGGTCTCCCCGGATGGCAACTTAATGGTTGCAAATTTTCCTTCGCGGGCCATCAATTGGGCAAAAGTACCCGCACTCCGTGCCATTACCGCCCCTTGACCGGGACGAAGCTCAATACAGGAGATAATGGTACCCAATGGGATTTCAGTCAGGGGCAATGCATTTCCAATCTCGGGAGCTGAGCCCGCACCTGAAATCAATTTCTGACCAACTTTAAGTCCATTCTGCGCAATGATGTAGCGCTTTTCACCGTCGGTATACTCTATAAGAGCGATAAAAGCTGAGCGGTTTGGGTCGTACTGAATGGATTTCACTTCGGCAGCAACACCTTGCTTGTCCCTTTTGAAATCGATCACTCGGTAGCGCCTCTTATGCCCTCCACCTTTATAGCGCATGGTCATTTTACCCTGCTTGTTCCGACCCCCGCTTTTCTTCAGGGGAGCCAGGAGGCTTTTTTCCGGCTTGTCCGTTGTGATGGCATCAAAGCCATTGACGACTTTAAATCGCTGGCCGGGTGTTATCGGTTTTAATTTTCTAACTGACATGCCGTTTCTTTAGAGGTTACTGTAAAAATCAATGACATCGCCATCCTCAACATTTACGATGGCCTTTTTAAAAGCTCCGGTCTTCCCTTGCTGTACCCCGGTTTTGGTAAAACGAGTCCGTCTACCGGCTCCGTAATTCATGGTACGCACTGAAGTGACTGAAACCCCATACGTCTGCTCCACAGCTTCCTTGATCTGTAACTTGTTCGCCGTCCGATTTACGATGAAACCATAACGGTTGTACAACTCACTATCAGAGGTCATTTTCTCGGTAATGATGGGTTTTATCAACACACTCATGATTTCCTATTTCTTAAGGTTGGACTCAATGGCTTCCAAAGCACCTTCCAAAAAGACAACGCTGTTTGCGTTTAATATTTTGTAAGTACTTAATTCTGAATTAGTTATGACTTCAGAACCCGCCAAATTGCGCGACGACAAATATACGTTATTATTTATATCGCCCAACACAAAGAGGGACTTTTTGTTTTCAAGCCCCAGTGCCTTCAGCATTTCAATGAAATCCTTTGTCCGGGGTTGGTCAAAACTAAAGTCTTCCAGAACCACAATTGCGTTCTCGCTGGACTTCATGCTCAGTGCAGATCTCCGCGCCAATCGCTTCACATTTTTATTCAGTTTCTGGGTGTAATCTTTAGGCCTTGGCCCGAATATTCTACCCCCACCTTTGAAAATCGGCGATTTAATACTTCCTGCCCGAGCGGTTCCGGTTCCTTTTTGCTTCTTAATCTTCCGGGTACTTCCAACAATTTCGGCCCGCTCCTTGGTTTTGTGCGTTCCCTGGCGCTGATGTGCCAGGTATTGCTTTACGTCCAGATAAATAGCGTGCTCGTTCGGCTCTATTTTGAAAACATCGTCCGAAAGCTCAGCTTTACGACCGGTGTCCTTTCCCTTGATATCTCTAACTGCTACCTTCATTACTTCTCAATTGTTATGAATGCATTTTTATGACCTGGAATACATCCTTTAACGACCAGCAGATTCTTTTCCGGAACTACCTTGAGTACCCGGAGGTTCTGAACGGTTACGCGTTCTGAACCCATCTGGCCCGCCATTTTCATCCCTTTAAAGACTCTTGCAGGATACGATGCCGCTCCAATGGAACCCGGAGCTCTAAGCCTGTTGTGCTGGCCGTGCGTAGCCTGTCCGACACCGGCAAAGCCATGCCGCTTGACAACACCCTGGAAACCTTTTCCTTTTGAGGTGCCGACAACATCGACAAATTCACCTTCTTTAAAAAGATCGACCCCTATGGTGTCTCCCAATTTATACTCGCCTGCAAAATCTCTGAATTCAACGACTTTTTTCTTGGGAGAAGCGCCTGCCTTTTTAAAATGACCGCTTTCGGCCTTGTTAGCACGCTTTTCTGCCTTGTCATCGAAACCGAGTTGCAGGGCACTATACCCGTCTACCTCTTCGGTTCTGACTTGGGTAACTACACATGGTCCGGCTTCGATAACGGTACAGGGAATATTCTTCCCATTCTCGTCAAAGATGCTGGTCATGCCTACTTTTTTTCCAATTAACCCAGACATACTATTTATATTAACATTTAAAGTTTCTGAAGTTTCCTTTCCCGCGGCCTCTGAAAACGATGTTTCGTTTTCTTTCGCTACAGGTCCGGGTCCCTCCGGTATTTATTTACACTTTTACTATTTCCAGATAAAAAAACAGGGCCAAAAACAATTCGACCCCGAATTTATTTTTGTTTCCGTTTTTCCTTCGCCAATGGGCGGCTCCGGACATGTTCAGAAGGCCTTCGTGCCCTCCGTCTTGCTAATGTCAGACCTTGATCTCAACCTCAACCCCGCTCGGAAGCTCCAGCTTCATAAGGGCGTCGATGGTTTTTGATGAAGAACTGTATATATCCAACAAGCGCTTGTAAGAGCTGAGCTCAAACTGCTCCCGCGATTTCTTATTCACATGGGGCGAACGCAATACTGTAAATATCTTTTTATGTGTTGGCAGCGGAATCGGCCCTGTGACCACCGCTCCGGTTGTCTTAACCGTTTTCACAATCTTTTCAGCAGACTTATCCACCAGATTGTGGTCGTACGATTTGAGCTTTATTCTTATTTTCTGACTCATCCTAGCGAAAATTAAGCGGTTACACCTTTAGTGGCTTTGATTACTTCTTCTGCGATATTCGATGGTGTTTCTGCATAATGCGAAAACTCCATTGTGGAAGTCGCCCGTCCGGAAGACAACGTACGCAGCGAAGTCACATAACCAAACATTTCCGACAGTGGCACATCTCCTTTGATCACCTTAGACCCCGCGCGATCAGACATACTGTTGACCTGTCCGCGACGCCTGTTGAGATCCCCGACGATATCCCCCATATTCTCCTCCGGAGTCAATACCTCCAGCTTCATTATCGGCTCGAGCAATACCGGGCGGCAGGTTTTAGCTGCCTCTTTGTACCCAATACGGGCTGCCAGTTCAAAGGAAAGAGAATCGGAATCCACAGGGTGGAAAGATCCGTCCGTAAGGGTTACTTTGAGACTATCCATTTCAAAGCCGGCCAAAGGACCGTTTTTCATAGCCTGCTTGAATCCTTTCTCTACAGAAGGAATATATTCTTTAGGAATATTTCCCCCTTTGATTTTATTGTCAAAGACCAGTCCGGTGTTTTCTTCATCTTCTGCACCCAATGGTCCCATGGTAAATACGATATCTGCAAATTTTCCACGTCCACCCGTCTGCTTTTTGTAAACTTCACGGTGGTTGCTGGTCGCGGTAATCGCTTCTTTGTACTCCACCTGGGGTTGTCCCTGGTTGACTTCAACCTTAAACTCCCTCCTAAGGCGGTCGACAATAATATCCAGGTGCAACTCACCCATTCCCGAGATAATCGTCTGTCCACTGGCTTCGTCCGTCTTCACCTGGAAGGTAGGATCCTCTTCAGCGAGCTTAGAAAGGGCCATCCCGAGCTTATCGACATCGGCCTTTGTTTTAGGTTCCACCGCAATACCAATTACCGGATCCGGGAAGTTCATACTCTCCAGGACGATAGGATGCTTTTCATCACACAGGGTATCCCCAGTTTTGATGTCCTTAAACCCAACAGCAGCCCCGATATCTCCCGCAGAAATAGAATCAATCGCATTCTGCTTGTTGGAGTGCATCTGGTATATCCGCGAAATACGCTCTTTATTCCCGGAACGGGTATTCAGAACGTAAGATCCCGCATCCAGTTTCCCGGAATAACAACGGAAAAAGGCCAGCCGTCCAACAAAAGGATCGGTTGCAATTTTAAAGGCCAAAGCCGAAAAAGGGGCTTTAGGGTCCGGTTTCCGCAATTCTGCTTCCTCTGTGTCGGGGTTAGTCCCTTCAATTGCTTCCTTATCCAGGGGAGAAGGAAGGTAACGACAAACACAATCCAGCAGGAACTGAACACCTTTATTCTTAAAAGCCGACCCACAAACCATTGGAATGATACTCATATCCATAACGGCTTCCCTCAGGGCGGCATGTACTTCATCTTCTGTGATGGAATCTTCGTCCTCGAAGAATTTTTCCATCAGTGTATCATCGTATTCGGCAACAGCTTCGATGAGCTCTGCCCGGTACTGATGCACCTCGTCTTTCATTTCAGCTGGAATATCGATCTCCTCGAAGGTAGACCCCATATTCTCTTCACTCCAAACGATAGCTCGGTTCTTGACCAGGTCTACTATCCCCCTGAAATCAGCTTCGTCCCCGATCGGCAATACGATCGGAACAGCGTTTGATTTCAGCATGTCGCGCACCTGTTGGCACACGGCGAGAAAATTAGAACCCTGACGGTCCATTTTATTGACGAATCCCATTCTCGGGACCTTGTAATTGTCTGCAAGTCTCCAGTTCGTCTCGGACTGGGGCTCCACCCCGTCTACTGCACTAAAGAGAAAGACAAGACCGTCCAAAACCCGAAGGGAACGGTTTACCTCGACCGTGAAATCCACGTGGCCGGGGGTGTCTATAATATTAAAGTGGTACGGTTTGGTGACCGCCGTAGGCAGGCCATTCTCAAGCGGAAACTGCCATGTAGTTGTAGTCGCCGCAGAGGTGATGGTAATCCCCCTCTCCTGCTCCTGCTCCATCCAGTCCATAGTTGCCGCTCCATCGTGTACTTCCCCGATTTTGTGGCTCACCCCGGTATAAAAAAGTATACGCTCGGTGGTGGTGGTTTTCCCGGCATCGATATGCGCCGCGATTCCAATATTCCTTGTATATGTTAAATCTCTCGCCATTTCTACTAAAATCTGAAGTGAGAAAATGCTTTGTTCGCCTCGGCCATCTTATGCGTATCCACACGTTTCTTGACAGCGGCACCTTCCTCTTTGGAAGCGGCCAGCACCTCTGCAGCCAATTTTTGCGCCATAGACTTCTCGTTCCGTTTTCTCGCAAAACTGATCAACCACTTCATAGCTGTTGAAATCTTGCGGTCCGGACGAATTTGCATCGGGATTTGGAAGGTGGCCCCACCTACTCTGCGACTCCGTACTTCTACGTGCGGCATAACATTGGAAAGAGCTTCTTTCCACAATTCAAGAGCCGACTTTTCCTCATCGGTCTTCTTTTCTTCGACGATATCCATAGCATCGTAAAAAATCTTAAATGCCACAGATTTTTTACCGTCCCACATCATCATGTTTACAAAACGAGTCACCAATTGATCGCTGTATCGCGGATCTGGTAACAGAGGGCGTCTTTTTGCCTGTCTTTTTCTCATTGCTACTGCTTAACTAGTGATTCCTATTTCTTAGGGCGTTTTGCACCGTACTTAGACCTGCGTTGCGTTCTCCCGGCTACCCCAGCGGTATCCAGTGCTCCGCGCACGACATGATATCTAACTCCCGGCAAATCCTTTACCCTTCCGCCCCTAACCAATACTATCGAGTGCTCCTGGAGGTTGTGTCCTTCGCCAGGGATGTAGGCATTAACCTCTTTCCCATTGGTCAGTCGTACCCTGGCCACTTTCCGCATTGCGG
>NZ_JBAVZJ010000161.1:0-2210 GCF_049588695.1 Robiginitalea sp. | reverse complement strand
GGCCTGTATTCTGGGAGGGGTGGGTTACTTTCTGCTTCGGCAGACCCCAATGCCGGAGGGCTATGCCTATATCTTAGGAGTGGTCATTGTAATCGGTATTCGTCTGGCCGCAGTTCGCTATCATATCACCTTGCCGAACATCTATAAAAAAGCAACTCCCTGAAGGAGTTATTCGAGAACTTCTGCTTTTTCGATATAGATATTTTGCATCGGCCATTCCCCGTCATCTATGGGTACCTGGTTGATGCGATCCACAACATCCATTCCCTGAATAACCCTTCCGAAGGCGGTGTAATTCCCGTCCAGGTGATACGATCCGGGATCGGTCACTACGATAAAGAATTCAAAAGGGGACGCGAGCATATGTGGGTTGTCGATCTCACTGGAGGGCATTGAAATGGTTCCCCTGTGGTGTTTATGCCCTTTACGGGTATCCGGGGGCAGGAGATATCTGCCGATTTCCCTGCGTTTTCGCGCCGTTTCCTTGTTATCTGCATTCCCCCCCTGAATGATAAAATTGGGAACGACCCTATGGAACATTGTATTGTCAAAATACCCTTTTCGCGTCAGGTAGATAAAATTGGATTTGTGGTAAGGGACATTGTCGTAGAGTTGGACGGTAAAACTTCCCATACTCGTTTGCAGACGGACTTTATTGACTTTTAGGTCCTTCTGGTAATTGAAGAAAAAGTCAATGGCATTATCTTCTGTGAGTACAAAAGAAGTAGTGTCTTTTCTGGTGGAGGCCTCCCGGGCATCTAAGCTGGCGTCCAGGGAATCCGTAGCTTTTTCGGGCTGTTCCCCTTTGGGTAGTTTTTCATTACTTTGTTCCCGGCAAGCCAGGCAAGCCAGGCCAATGAGTAGAAGGGTTAAAAAGGGTTTAAAAGCGGACATGGATTTCAAAAGTTTTTCTGAAAGGATTTCAAAAATAAAAAATCTTCCACTACCGGGGGAGTCCGCACATCTTGAAATGGCTCCCGAAATGCGGATCGCTGAATTGAAGGCGATGGCGAAACGGCCAGCAGATTACCGAAGGGCAGGGGTTATGGCGTTGTTTTATCCCGGGACTGACGGGGTGGCACGACTGCTCTTTATTCTCCGCAACTCTTATCCGGGAGTACATTCAGCCCAGATAGCCTTCCCAGGGGGGCAATTTGAAAAGTCCGATCGGGACCTGAAACAAACCGCCCTGCGGGAAACTGAAGAAGAGGTCGGCATCCCGGCCCATGAGATCCAATTGATCCGGGCGATGAGTCAGGTTTACATCCCCCCGAGCAGATTTGAAGTGAGTCCATTCATCGGGCTACTACCCCATAGCCCTGATTTCAGAAAGCAGGATTCCGAAGTGGCTGCCCTGATAGAAGTGCCCCTGCAGGATGTGCTGAGTGATGCCAACCTGGTGACGCGGCAGCTGACCACATCTTATGCCCGGGAAATCACCGTACCGGCATTCCATTTAGAAGGTCATATTATCTGGGGGGCCACAGCCATGATGCTCAATGAGGTCAAAAGCCTTTTAAAGCAGATTCTTCTGACCTGAATTTTGTATTTTAGCTTTCATGGGCATTTTTAAAAAGAATCCTTTTGGGCATTACCTGATCCTGAAATTATGGCTTACCCGTATTATGGGCTTGCTCACGCACCAGCGGTATAAGGGTTTTAACACCCTCGAGATTGAGGGCTCTGAGATTATCCCCGAATTGCCGGATACCAACGTGCTTTTTGTGAGCAACCACCAGACGTATTTCGCCGATGTCGTGGCGATGCTCCATGTCTTTAACGCCAGTCTCTCGGGGCGTGAGAATTCTATAAAGAATGTGGGCTATCTCTGGAAACCCAAGTTGAATACCTACTACGTGGCCGCCAAAGAGACGATGAGCAAAAGCTTGTTAACCAAAATAATGGCCTACGCCGGCTCTATAAGTATTGAGAGGACCTGGAGAGCCGACGGTAAGAACGTCAACCGTCGGGTAAAGTTCAGCGATATCAGCAATATTGGCAAGGCCCTGGATGACGGCTGGGTGATCACCTTTCCCCAGGGGACGACTACGCCCTGGAAGCCCCTCAGAAAAGGTACTGCACATATTATAAAGACTTATAAACCCGTGGTCGTTCCCGTGGTTATCGATGGGTTCCGGCGTTCCTTCGACAAACAAGGCCTCTTTATCAAGAAAAAGGGAATTCTGCAGCATATCGCAATAAAGGAACCC
>NZ_JBAVZJ010000160.1:0-1720 GCF_049588695.1 Robiginitalea sp. | reverse complement strand
GCTCGGTCCATCATATAATGCCAACCGGTAAGGTTGTATTGCTGTATGGCATTTTTCCAAAGCTGTAGGGTATTTGGGTGAAGCGTTTGGTGCGAGATATAAAGGTATTCGATATCTTTTTGATCTTTCAGGGATTCCTTTAGTCCCGGAAGTTGTTTAAACTCTTTAATGCAAGGTGGGCAGGAACTAAACCAAAGGTCCACATACAACACCTTATTTTTAAAAGGTTTTGCGTTAAAAAGGTCTTCAAGACTTGAATACTCTCCTTCGAGAAATCGGATATCCGCATCCCCTTCGTAAGATATGTCACGAAAGTAGTTAATCCCGAAAATTAGGATTCCGAGGATTCCGATCCCAAAAACAAGCAGTCCGACTTTTCTGTATTTTGACCACATGGAGTTTATATTCTTGATTGTCAAAGATATGCTCAAGGGCACACCTTTGAAAACAAATTCGGCCAGTGGTTTCTATTGGCAGTTTTTAGTAGCGGCTTACGGTAACATAAATGTTTTAGTTGTGGATTAAAAGGTTTGACGTAACAATTTCAATGATCGTCAGACAAATAAGGTGTCCCGGGGAGCTATTCCCTTTCGGACTTTTCAAATCAATCTAAAGAAAGCATTTATGATATTATCTACAACGCATACCCTCGAGAATCAAAACATCTCAGAGTACCTTGGCATCGTAACCGGTGAAACAATTATCGGGGCAAACATCTTCAAGGATTTTTTTGCTGGCATCCGGGATGTCGTTGGGGGCCGGTCCGGGTCTTACGAGCGCGTGCTTAGGGAGGCCAAGGACAATGCCCTTTCCGAAATGGCCGAATACGCCAGGAGCATGGGCGCAGATGCGGTCATAGGGATCGACCTGGACTACGAAACCATTGGGTCCAATGGAAGCATGATCATGGTGACGGCTTCAGGTACTGCCGTAAAATGTTGAGGTAATTTTATTTTAGAGTAAAGCGCAGGCAGGTGGTGACAGGATTTGTAAACTGCTCATACGGGTATTGCTTTTACTTTGGGGGAACAATGTCCCCCCTCCCCGATATTAAGATACCTCCAGGGCCTGCATTTCCATTTCAAGGGTTCGTTGGTGGAACTTCCAGGTATAATCAGCGAACTGCGCAAAACCAAATGAATAATCTATAACTGAGAATAGGGGAGGGGCTTCAAAAACACCCGGGTAATATCGTTCATAGCATCGGCGTATTCCTCAAGTTTGGTAATCCGCTGCCATTCGGGGTGGGGTCCGAATTCTGACCACGCTTCCGCGTGGTGGGCCTTATTCTTAAAAGCCAACAGATAGGTGAGGCAGGGCATTTGGTCTCCGGAGATATTTTCGCCGAAAAATACCATGGGTAGCCCTACTTCCTCGAATATCTGAAACTCACTGTCATTGAACATCTTCACCTTTCTGCGAAGCGCATCTTCGTTGCGACTTTCATAAATCCGCAATTCGAAGAGTTCAGAATCCGCAGGTTTTTCAAGGGCCGGAAAACCCGTAACCGATCGGATAAAACTGCTTTCATACCTCGTATAAGCGATCTGGTCCTCAGGAGCTTCAAAATACGGTTTTGCAGCAGCCAGGTACCCGCGATCCGCCCTCAAGCCATCAGTTACTGTCGCATAAGCTCCCATATTATCATAGGCTACCAAGAGATATAGCTTTTTAGGCAGGGCCTCGCCTGCCTCTTCAAATGCGCCTACATATTCAACAC
>NZ_JBAVZJ010000159.1:0-1934 GCF_049588695.1 Robiginitalea sp. | reverse complement strand
GGAAAGTTGTACTTATTTCGGAAATTAGCTTGTTTTTTCTCTGAATCTGCACTGACACCCAATAGGGAGTACCCCGCTTCCTGCAAGGCCTGGTAATGATCTCTGAGATTACAGGCTTCCGCCGTACATCCGGGGGTATTTGCCCTGGGGTAAAAGAAGACGATCAGTTTTTTACCGGCATAATCCGATAGGGAAACCACATTTCCATCTTGATCCCTGGCCTTAAAATCCGGTACTTTGTCCCCGGCGCTCAATGTATTCATACGTATATTGATTTGTTTATTTATATTTTTCTAAAATTAAACATAATGACCAAAAAAGAAAAGGCTGCCTTTGTTATTTCCACCCTTGCAGCGATTTACCCCCAGGTTCCGGTTCCTTTGGAGCATCGGGATCCATATACCCTGCTCATTGCCGTGCTGTTATCTGCACAGAGTACAGATGTCCGGGTGAACCAAACAACTCCCAAATTGTTTGCTAAAGCCGACAATCCCAAAACAATGGTCGGATTGGACGTCTCAGAAATCCGGGAAATCATAAAGCCCGTGGGGCTTTCACCTACAAAGGCGAGGGCGATTCACCGGTTGTCAGAACTGTTGCTGGAACGTCATCAGGGCCAGGTGCCTGCAGATCTTGAAGCCCTCGAGGCCTTACCCGGGGTGGGGCATAAAACAGCCAGTGTTGTCATCTCCCAAGCCTTTGGAGTCCCCGCATTCCCAGTGGATACGCATATCCACAGGCTCATGTATCGCTGGGGGTTATCTACGGGAAAGAATGTGGTTCAGACGGAAAAAGACGCCCGCCGTTTATTCCCTGAGTCTTTGTGGAATAAGTTGCACCTGCAGATTATTTGGTATGGGAGGGAATACTGCCCCGCCCGGGGTTGGGATCTGGATAAAGATGTAATCACCCGGACCATTGGCAGGAAGTCCGTACTGCGAGAATATTGGGCAAAAAAAAAGACCCGCTGAGCAGGTCTTGTAATTTAGTTTAAACTGGCTTCAAATGCGAAGTCCCGATAGCCCGTTATGTGGAGTGATTTTGAATATTGAAGCAAAAAGGCAATTGTTTCTTTTTTAGCTTTACACCCCGCGCACGTATTGGCTTGTTCTGAGTAAATTCTTTCCATATACCTAGAGTTCGTTACAACTAAATAACGCAACCCTTATGGAAATATTGCTTCCCCCTATTCCGATTAATAATTCGTTAAGACAATTTTGTTTCTCTGAATTATTTTTCTCAGGTTGATCAGGGCATATCGCATCCGTCCCAAAGCGGTATTGATACTTACCCCTGTAGACTCCGAGATTTCTTTAAAACTCATATCTTTATATATACGCATGATCAGAACTTCCCGCTGATCATCAGGCAATTCATCGATGAGAATTCCGAGATCACTATCGATCTGATCTTTGATCATCTGCTTTTCAGCATTGAGCTTGTCATCGCCAATAACAGAGAAAATATTAAAATCATCGCTCCCTTCAAACTTGGGCATGCGCTTGTTCTTACGGAAATAATCTATAATCAGGTTATGCGCAATCCGCATAACCCAAGGAAGGAACTTTCCTTCTTCACTGTAATTCCCCTTCTTCAGGGTCTTTATCACTTTAATAAAGGTATCCTGAAAGATATCCTCAGTGACGTCCCGGTCCAGTACCTTGGAATAAATAAAGCTCGTAATTCGCTGATTGTGCTTGTTGATAAGGACTTCGAGAGCTCTTTCATTACCACTTATGTATTCCTTTACAAGGATTGAGTCGTCGATCTTTAGTTCCATAGGGGTTTTTTTTGTTCAGTTATTAACTTTAAGCTGGTTTCGCCTTTAATACCTTTTTGGGTTTGCTCAGTTTCAAATACAATCTAAAATTAGGACAAGGGGGTGCCCTCAAAAAAACATTGTTGTAAAACCGCCGAATCTTGATGTAAAACCC
>NZ_JBAVZJ010000158.1:0-5003 GCF_049588695.1 Robiginitalea sp. | reverse complement strand
GGGAGAAATTAGCCTTGTTAATGCCAGGGCAATTCTCGTAAACCATTTTCCAGGGCGTATAGGCAGCCTCGTAATTCTTTACTTTGGCATGCTCTGCATAAATGGAAAGATTGGTCATGCATTCCGGATTCTGGGCCTGGCTAAAACCAACTGTAGTAAATCCTAAAACCGCAACCATCGTGAGGAAAATATTCTTTTTCATCTTGTCATTTATTAAGGGGTGCGTAAAATAGTAATTTTTCATTAATTAATCTGTCTCTTCATGAACCATCTGGCGTTAAAAGCCAGACCTATACTGAATTTAAAATAACTTTCCCGCACAAGCTGGTTCATTGTGGTGCCCCTCCTTCCCACTTCAAAGCCGAGATTTAAATTGGAAAAATCGGAACCTACCGGTATACCCATTCCAAAGGTTATGCCAAAGTTTTCAATAGACTTGTCATTTACGATTAAACCCGTATTATCCAGACGTACGCCGGCCCGGTATGTCACCCGGTCGAAAAAAGAGTCGATTGAGGTGTAATCTGGCACCCAGTAGCCCCCAAAGGCGTAGCTGCTGGCATCCTCATACTCTGTATTGTTCTCCTGCAAAAAGGTGTTGACAAACTCACTGTATTTTTGAAAGCTGTATTCGGCACCCACAAACCAGTGCTTGTCCTCTCCGTATCCGAGGCCCAGGGTGGTGGTCGTAGGTATTTTAATAAAGGTATGCCTGAGGTTGTCCTCGTCGAGGTTTACATCAAAGATTTCAATGTTCTGTCCGGTCTCGGGCTGCAGGGTCCCGATTTGTTGTTCGTTATCCGAAGTAAGGTTGGCCTGTGTATTGACCCGTACTGAGGTGAAAAGTGAGTGTTTGCCCAACCTCGGCGTATAGGTAAGCCCGTAGTTAAAGTCAAAACCACTGACATTAGACCGCCTCTGGTCAACCGTCCCAAAGATGACGTCCTCCACCACCTGAAAACGGCTCTTCTCCAGATTCCCGAAAAAATAATTCACCGAGGCACCGATGTGCAGGTTGCGCCGAACGCGAATACCGGCGGTAAAAAATACCTGATTCAGGCCTCCTTCGCCATTGTATTGGGTGGAAACTTCTGCCCCATCGTCATTTACCGTTTCATTGATCAGGCTATACCCCATTTCACTGTAGGGCTTGAGCCCAAAGGAAACACCCATTTGCTGAAAGCGGACTGGCAGGGCCACGGCGATGTATTCCAGGGTCGAGACCGAACTGTTCTGTTGTTCGTCAAAGGTCTCCAGGCGGATCTCTTTATGGGAGACGGCCGCCGAATACGAAGTCAGCGCCAGTTTACCAAGGGAAGCCGGGTTGTTCAGGTGAATGTGTATACTGTCTGTGTACATTCCCAGCCCGCCCATGGACTGGTTCTCCACGGTCCTTACAGAACGCAGTTCACCAACGCCAAACAGGGAGTAGGGGGAAACGGTGGCATTTTGGGCCGACACCGCATAAGTCGCAAAACACAGTAATGCGAGAACAAGTTTTTTTACCATCTAGCTCTTGTTGTATTCCAGCAGCTGGTTTAAGCCCTCCAGGAGAAAATTAGAATGGGCAAATATGGTATTTTTTAACCGCTTAGACAAAAATTGAGCGTCCCCTCCTGTTAAAATAACTGTTAAATGGTGGAACCTTTTGGAATACTGCTCGATAACCCCGTCAATTTCAAGGGTGATCCCGTTTACTACACCACTGTGCATACTGGTTTCGGTGGCATTTCCGATAAAATCCAGTATAGTCTCAGGCGTTAGGAGCGGGAGCTTGTCCGTATACTCGTGCAGAGCGGTATAGCGCATGTAAAGGCCTGGTGAAATAGCACCCCCCAGGTATTCCCCATGGTCGTTGACCATGTCATAGGTAATACACGTTCCGGCATCAATCACCAGGGTGTTGCCCTTGGGGTTGTGGTAAAAGGCAGCCGTAGCCAGGGCCATTCGGTCAGGACCAAGGGTGGCTGGGGTAGCATAGGAGTTCTTAAAAGGAATCCTGTACTGAGGGGATAACACATATACTTTACAAAATACCGATAAAATCTCCACCGACTGGGATTCAAGGTGGCTTACGGCCGAAATAAGGGCAGCGCTAATCCCGGGGAATTTTTCAAAAACCTGTTTAACACAATCCGCAAAGCCTTCCTGAGGCCCGGTTTGGGTATGCAACAGCGTTTTCCTCCTGAAAACGGCAAACTTTATTTGAGTATTTCCGGCGTCTACGACGAGATTCATATTACAAAGATTGCAATTTGAGAGAACATCCTCCCGCTTTTTTACAGATTTTGTTGGTTAATGCTAAATTTGAATTTATATTTGCCACCCCTTCAAAAGCGCTTCCGGGCGTGAAGGGAACAAGGGAAGAATTCGCGAAGAAAGACTCCCTTAAAGCGTCAAGGTACCTTAGCTCAGTTGGTAGAGCAACGGACTGAAAATCCGTGTGTCCCTGGTTCGATTCCTGGAGGTACCACTTAAAGCGCCAAAACCCGCTCCGAAATGGAGCGGGTTTTTTGTTTCCAGGACGCGTCGAAAGTTCACTTTCGTAAGCGGACGGGGAACAAAAAACCGCCTCCGCTAAAGGCGGAGGCCGGGTTTTGGCATTTTCAGGTGCGGGACCAAAGGAACACCGAGCGTAGCGAGGTATCTCCTGGGGGCTGCGCCTAGGTCAGCAGTTCCCAGTGGCAGTAGGCAGCATTTCAATGAAAATTGAAGCACAGTTTTCTATTTCCCAAACACAGGGTTTTGGCATTTTCAGGTGCGAGACCAAAGGAACACCTAGAGTTTTACCACTGGAGTATAACCGTCAACTTCTTTTTCGTACTTTCAGAAGGCAACCAACCAACCCATGCTCCGCTTCTTCCGTCAAATACGTCAACGACTTTTAACTGATAATAAGATCAGCAAATACCTGCTATATGCCATCGGGGAAATTCTGCTGGTGGTGATTGGGATTTTGATTGCGTTGCAGATTGATAATTGGAATGAGGAAAAGAAAGAGAGGCAGCGATTGAATGACTTCCTTACTGAAATTCAAAATGACCTGAGCGATGATATACTAAAGGCGAATGATTTTATTGATGACTATATAGCCAAAGACTCAATTTTAAGAAATATTAGACTTGACAAAGTCTCATACGGTATTGAAAAGTACATTGAAAACCGTCAAAGTTTAATACTGATCTACGAATCCGAAAATTTTAGACTACAATCCAAAGGCTATGACGGATTGGTTCAAAACATTGATAATATTCCAAAAAAGCACAAGAATTTGATGGACATGCTAAATTTTATCTATGTGGCCAATAGGTATGATTTGGAATCTATGAACAAAAGATTGGAGGCAAATACCCACGATAATATTGATAATTTAAAAAGTAAGGTATGGTCCGTCGATTTCTGGGATTGGCGGCTAAATGATGATATGATTACATATTTTGAAAGTGATTCATACAAAAATGAAGCTGTGCATTATTCAAACATTCTATGGGGATTCATCACACATATAGTTCAATTCAAAATAACAGCTATTGAAACGTACAAGGAAATTGCCGTATTAAAGTCCGATAATGCATCACTACCGAAACATGTAAGTTACACTTATCCAGAGCCTGAAACGCTGTCTCATTTCGCAGGAAAATTTCAGATTTTCAGCAGGGAATCTTCAGAACTTGGGGTTGAAAACCAAGAAGAGTTTTTAATTGAAGATAATCAGCTTAAATGGCACTACAGTTATGAGGGTATTAATGTTCAGGAGGATTTTAATATCCCGCTATACTGGCACAAAAACAATATTTTTTTTAATTTCCAAGTACCAGCTATCTTTGAGTTTAACGGTGAAAATGAATCAAAAGTAATTTTCACTGGAAGATCACACGGTCAATGGGATCGCTATGAAAAAGTAAACCCGAAGGACTAGCCTCCTAATCGCTTAAGCCCCTCCTCCAATCAAGGGCTAGAATAGGAATTTTATCTCCTAACAGCCCATTTTTATCTTCCAACTATAGTAGCCTTATAGCAGTCCCTTCTTTCATTCAAAAAAGGGGGTGACACCAAAAAACATATGCTATTGTAACAGCAAGGGTCCCCGGTCGTCTTAACTGAAACACTAAGAATGAAAAACCAACTGACTCTCCTTTTAACACTGCTATTCTCTTTTTCACTTGCAGCTCAAAATGAATCGAAAGAAATAGAACAATTTACGTACGAATTAGACCAGAGAATCCCAGAATTGCTTCATGATTTCCTGGTTCCCGGTGCGGCTATTGCCCTTATTGAAAACGGTGAAATTATATTGCAAAAAGGCTATGGGTACTCAAATATTGATAAAGGAACCCTGGTAACTCCAACTACGGGTTTTAATATTGGATCTATTTCCAAAACTTTTGCCGCATGGGGTGTGATGAAACTGGTTCAGGAGGGCAAAATAGACCTTGATGCCCCGGCAGAAAATTATCTTACCCGATGGCATTTCCCGGATTCAGAATTTGACGCAGATAAGGTCACCCTCAGGAGACTTTTAAGTCATACCGCAGGACTGTCATTGCACGGTTACCCGGGTTGGTCGCCAAAAGACGAATTACCTTCTATTGAAGAATCTTTAAATGGTAAAAACAATGGTCCGGGACGTGTCGAAATTATTATGGAACCCGGGACCAAGTGGAAATATTCAGGAGGTGGGTTTACTGTTCTTCAGTTGATTATTGAAGAAGTTACCGGGGAAAAGTTTGAAGATTATATGCAGGCAAATATTCTGAATCCTTTGGGGATGACCCATAGTAGTTTCACCATTGACGACAAAATATTGGAAGCATCTGCCCTTGAGTACAATGAGTTTGGAGAAGTGATCGACTTTGAATTATTTACAGCTCAGGCTGCAGCAGGGTTGCATACCACTATAAAAGACTTCACAAAATTTGCACTGGCCGGCCTGTATAAAAAACCGAATAATAACGAGTACCAACAAGTTTTATCGGTGGCTAATCTTCAAGACATGATGGAGC
>NZ_JBAVZJ010000157.1:0-2853 GCF_049588695.1 Robiginitalea sp. | reverse complement strand
GCCGACTTAAAGAGAGATTCAGCACTTTTTAAAGCGTATCAGACCAACTACTCCAAATACCTCGATGCCTATTTTCAACTTAACGACATAAAGAGAGGGCAGGGTTCATTCGGTATGTTATTGCCGGATTACCTTGTCATGAATATAGAATTCAACCCGATAACACGGGAAAACCATCAGGCGACTATAGAAAAATTCAGGAATATTGAAATCAGGGAACAACTCAGCAGCTATTTTCGCCTCCTCAGCCTTGTTAACCAGGCCACCGATGAATTCAATGAATTGGTAGTCCGGGAAAGCAGAGCATTCTTTTTAAAAGAAGAGAATGTTTTTGCGAATGAAAGGGTATTCGATAGTACCGACAGAACTTTTCCACCTCTAAAACGGATATCTACCATTGATACAGTAAAACTCAGGGAAACCTTTGACCATGAATATTTTGAGCCTATTTTATCACAGCTCAGGATGTCTATGGGTTTTTATCTTTTAAGTCTGGAGAGGTCCATAGAAGAGAACCGTGGTTTGATTCAAAGTTTAGAATCGAAACTTCAATAATCAGCGGCGTCGGTGGGTGCCGAATTGTGGAGAAGTAAACGTAAAAATCAAAACATCAAATTTTATAATATTTGAAGCAGATCCATGTGGAAGGGGTGAAGAAGCGATAAATTTCTACCGCCCATCTTTTCAAATTCTAAAAAATAGGTTCTAAAAACTTGTATCAATAGACATGAAGCGCAACAGACGGAAATTTCTAAAAACTTTAGGCATAGGAGCTGCCGGTGCCATGGCCAGCCCAACACAAATTTGGTCCAAATCAACTTCAGAGTTACAGCAAACAATTAGTTCCTTCAATGCAGCGGATACTTCAGAAGCCTTTTGGGAGACTGTCAAATCGCAATTCAGTTTTGCAGAAGGCCTGACCTATTTTAATAATGGTTCACTAGGCGCTTGTCCAAAAGCAATTCGCAATGCTACCACTGAGTTTCGGGATACCCTTGATGATTTTCCCTCAAAATACATGTGGGGTGGCTGGAATGACGAGAAAGAAACCGTTCGAAAAAAAACAGCCTCTCTTTTTTCTGTTTCTGAGGAAGAAATCGCTTTGATCCACAATACGACCGAAGGCATGAATCTAATCGCCAGAAGTCTGGATCTTCAACAGGGCGATGAAGTCATCCTGGCCGACCATGAACATTCAAGCGCTGTAAGCCCGTGGAAAGTTTGGCAGGAAAGTAAAGGAATTCGATTGGTGCGCCCTACCCTCCCCATGTTACCGGAAAGTGTTGACGAGATTGTAGAAGTTTACAAAAAATCGATAACGCCTAAAACCAAAGTTATTTCTGTATGTCATTTAATCAACACCAGTGGTATGATACTACCTATAAAGGAAATATCAGAAATGGCACATGAAAAAGGAATCCTGGTTGCTGTTGACGGCGCTCAAGCTACGGGAATGTTCGACTTTGATTTAAAGGAAATAGGCTGTGACTTCTATACCGTAAGTGCCCATAAGTGGCTGTTTTCTCCAAAGGGAGTCGGTATTTTTTATGCCAGGGAAGAAAGTCAAAAATACCTGAAACCGCTCATCGTCGCCCGTGGCTATGAGGATACCAGCATTCGCCGTCTGGAAAATTACAATACACGAAACTTACCCGAAGTTCTGGGTTTTGGTGCAGCACTGGATTATCGCGAAACCATAAGGGGTAAAAAAATAGAAGCGCGTATCTATGAGCTTAAGGCATACTTTAGAAAAGCTATAAAGGAGCATCCCAAGTTGGTTTTGAAAACACCGGCGTCAGACTCCCTCTCCGGGGGTATTCAAGTTGTTGAAGTTCTTGGAAAAGACGTTCAGGATGTAAAAACCCACCTTTTTGACGACTACGGAATCGATTGTCGTCCTATGAGCACATTTGGTCTCAATGCGGTTCGCATTTCCCTGGCAATTTTCAATACCAAAAAAGATATTGACCGCCTGGTGATTGCCCTGGTCACAATTGCAAATTCATAGTCACTATGTAATGACTGTTTTACGAAAAATAGGATTTACAAACAAAAGCCAAACCCGACTGACTTTTGAAAACATAGGGAATGTATAATTGTAACGCCCGCCAGCAGGTCACCCTCTTGCTCATTGGATTATAAAAACAGGAAAATGATTTCGCACTTTGAGTAGTTCATCAGATTAAATCGTGGGGGATTACTATATAAGCCCTATATTGAGGTTCCTGGAATGAGTTGGCAATCCGTATACTTTAACTAAAGACACATATTATGACTTCAAAAAATTTAATACTCTTCATACTTTTTGGAGTGATCATGAGCTGCGGTTTACCCACTGACCAAGCAGAAACCGCGACTACAGATGATTATCAAATGGATAGATCTGTGTTGCCTATACAGCCGCCACCTCATCAACCTGTAACCATTATGGATGCCAGGGACGCTGAAAAGCCTGAAACTTTTGAAGTAAGCGCTCCGGAAGGTTCCCCAAATATTGTTGTCGTTTTAATAGATGATATTGGCTTCGGGGCAACGAGCACTTTTGGTGGACCAATTCATACGCCCACTTTCGACAAGTTGGCGGACAACGGGTTAAGGTTCAACCGATTTCACACAACGGCACTTTGTTCGCCTACAAGGGCTTCTCTTTTGTCCGGGAGAAATCACCATAATGTAAATGTGGGTTCTGTAATGGAAGTGGCAACAGGCTTTTATGGAAACCAGGGTATACGTCCCGACAATGCAAAATACTTTGCGGAGACCTTAAAACAGAATGGATACAGCACAGCCGCTTTCGGCAAATGGCACGAAACTGCAACATGGGAAGTTTCTGTTTCCGGACCCTATACAAGG
>NZ_JBAVZJ010000156.1:0-1644 GCF_049588695.1 Robiginitalea sp. | reverse complement strand
GGGCAAGCTGTTGGAAATATAGACCCCGTTAAAAACCAATGGCTCGTCTCCATATTTTTCCTGGGTGTTGGCACGGGCCCGCTATTGTTCGGTCCTATTTCCGACAGTATCGGTCGCAAACCGGTTGTGTATATTGGTTTCGCCCTGTTTGTGGTGGCCAGTATACTCTGTGTGAATTCCCCAAATCTGGGTTGGATGATTTTCGGGCGGTACCTTCAGGGTGTGGCCCTTTCTGCGCCCCGCACCGTGAGCATTGCCATGATACGCGATAAATTCAGCGGAGACTTTATGGCTCGTATCATGTCTTTTGTAACCGCTATTTTTATCCTCATACCGGTGGTGGCTCCAGCCCTTGGAAAAACCATTCTGGATACTTTCGGATGGAAAGCTATTTTTCATTTTCAAGTAGTCTTCGGGGTAGCCGTAGCCATTTGGTTTTGGTTGAGGCAACCGGAAACCCTTCCCCTGCGCAATCGCAAAACCTTCCGCCCTATCATTCTATTGTCGGGGTTCAGGGAAGTATTCCAGTACCGGCGCACGGTTATTTTTACTCTGATCTGGGGATTGATAACAGGATCGTTCCTGGTCTATCTAAGCACCACACAGGTCATCTTTGAAATCCAATACGGGGTTGAAGATCTGTTTCCGTATCTCTTTGCAGCTCTTGCTGTTACTATTGGAGGGGCCACCCTTATCAATGGTTCTCTCGTGATCAAATACGGAATGCACCGTCTCATTGGGGCCTCCCTGGTGGCTTTTACCTTAATAGCCGCTTTTTACCTTTTGCTCTTCTTTGGGCAGGACAACCCATCAATACCCGTTTTGATGTTGTTTTTATGCCTGCAGTTTTTTGCCATCGGATTTCTTTTTGGAAATCTCCGCGCCATGGCTATGGAGCCCCTGGGCCATATTGCGGGTCTGGGTGCCGCCATCACTGGATTTTTGGCCACAATTATTTCTGTGGGCCTCAGCGCATGGATCGGAAGCTTTCTCACCGATACAGTAATACCCTTATTTGCGGGCTTTCTGTTTTGCGGCTTGCTCGCCCTCTTATTGTTCGCCTTCAGTCAATACAGGTCCCGGACGCGGATGGCCTGAAGATTATAGAAGTATTCCCCGGATTTAAAGGATTTAAAGGGGCTCCTTTTCTTATCCATACGATTCGATTCTTATATTTACAAAAACTACCTGGCGTCCATGTGGATCTGGATCATCTTTATCATTTGCATCATCATTTTTCTGGCACTCGATCTGGGTGTCTTTAATAAAAATGATCATGTCATCCGCTCGAAAGAAGCCGGGATCTGGACCGGAATATGGGTCACAGTGGCCCTTAGTTTTAGCGGGGTGATTTACTGGCTCTTTTCAGAGAACCTCGTGGATAACCCGACGGATCTCACTCCCGGTACGGCTGTCCTGAAGTATATCACCGGGTATTTGATTGAATTGTCCCTCAGTATTGACAATGTTTTCGTCATTGCCGTGATTTTCTCCTCTTTTGCCATTCCCGCCATCTACCAGCACCGTGTATTGTTTTGGGGAATCCTGGGGGCCATCGTCTTTAGGGCCTTAATGATCCTTTTCGGGGTAGCCCTTATTAATAAGATCGACTGGATTATATACGTATTCGGGGTGTTTTTACTC
>NZ_JBAVZJ010000155.1:0-8711 GCF_049588695.1 Robiginitalea sp. | reverse complement strand
TCCAGGGGGCATTTGTTTACTGAGACTAATCCGGTTCGGGAGCGGAGAAAGTACACCCCAAAACTCGGAATTGAAAATTTTGACCTGGAGCCCTCAGACCTCGACACGGTATTTAACGCAGGGTCGGTTTTAGGCATTGGACCCAATACACTTGGCGAGATTATCCAGCATTTACAACGGATATACTGCGATGCCATTGGAGTGGAGTATATGTACATCCGCAAACCAGAGCGCGTCGCGTGGATACAGGACTGGCTCAATGTAAACGACAACCACCCCAGCTTTACGGCTGACAAAAAGAAGCACATCCTTTTCAAACTCAATGAGGCGGTGTCTTTTGAGAATTTTCTGCACACCAAATACGTGGGGCAGAAACGCTTCTCACTCGAGGGGAACGAAAGTTTGATCCCGGCCCTCGATGCCATAGTCGAACGGGCAGCGGAACTCGGGGTTCGCCAGTTTACGATGGGTATGGCCCACAGGGGCCGACTCAACGTCCTGACGAACATTTTTGGAAAAGCGGCACGGGATATCTTTAGTGAGTTTGATGGTAAGGATTACGAGCAGGAAATCTTCGATGGGGATGTGAAATACCATCTCGGATGGACCTCTGAACGCCGGACGGATTCCGGGGAGCTCATCAATATGAATATCGCCCCGAACCCCTCACACCTTGAAGCTGTCGGTCCGGTTGTAGAGGGCATTGCCAGGGCCAAACAAGACACGCATTATCCAGAAGACTTTTCTAAAGTCCTCCCCATACTCGTCCACGGGGACGCCGCAATTGCCGCCCAGGGCGTCGTTTACGAAGTCGTACAGATGGCAGGGCTCGACGGGTATCGCACCGACGGTACCATCCATATTGTGGTCAATAATCAAATCGGTTTTACCACGAATTACCTGGATGGAAGAACCTCTACCTATTGTACGGATGTGGGAAAGGTAACCTTGTCTCCTGTATTACACATAAATGCAGATGATGCCGAATCCGTGGTACACGCCTCCCTTTTTGCCCTGGAATATCGGATGCGTTTTCGCAGTGATGTTTTTCTGGATTTGCTCGGCTATCGCAAATATGGGCATAATGAAGGGGATGAGCCCCGGTTTACCCAGCCCAAACTCTATAAAATGATCTCCACCCATAAGAATCCCAGGGATATCTATGCGGAAAAACTGATCGCTGAGGGCGTTATTGACGACAAGTACGTCCAGGGATTGGAGAAGAAGTACAAAGAGAGTCTTGAAGTAGAATTGGAGGATAGCCGTAAAGAAGAGCGGACGGTTATCAAGCCGTTTATGCAGGATGAGTGGAGTGGTTTTGAGCGGGTGAAAGAAGAGGAAATGATGCGCCGGGTAGATACGTCGGTCCCCCGGGAGCGACTTGAGGTTATCGCCAGGGCTATTTCCGAACTCCCCAAGGGCAAAAAATTCCTGAGAAAAATTGAACGTCTGATTGGCGATCGGCGTAAAATGTTTTTTGAAACCGATACCCTGGACTGGGCCATGGGCGAGCTCCTGGCATATGGATCGCTACTCGACGAGGGATATGATGTGCGGATGACCGGTCAGGATGTGGAACGCGGAACTTTTTCCCACCGGCATGCCGTGGTGAAGGTTGAAGACAGCGAAGAAGAAATCCTTTTGCTCAATGAGATCAAAGAAGAACAGGGCCGCTTCCAGATCTATAATTCCCTGCTATCGGAATACGGAGTCCTCGGTTTCGACTACGGATATGCCATGGCAAGTCCGAATACCCTGACCATTTGGGAAGCCCAGTTCGGGGATTTCAGCAATGGGGCCCAGATTATGATCGATCAGTACATCTCCTCAGCCGAGGATAAATGGAAGTTGCAAAATGGCCTGGTGATGTTATTGCCCCATGGCTATGAAGGACAAGGGGCAGAGCACTCTTCTGCGCGAATGGAGCGTTATCTGCAACTCTGCGCGCGAGATAATATGTTTGTGGCCGACTGCAGTACACCTGCGAGTTTATTCCACCTGCTGAGGCGGCAGATGCTTGTAAATTATCGCAAACCCCTGATTGTATTTACACCAAAAAGTTTATTGCGACACCCCAAATGTGTTTCCACTGTAGCTGATTTTGCGGAGGGGAGTTTTCAGGAAGTTATCGATGATGAGGAGGCGCGAAAAGACCGGGTAAAAACACTGGTTTTCTGTACCGGGAAGTTTTATTACGATCTCCTGGCTGCCCGGGAGGAACTCCAAAGGGATGATGTCGCTTTGGTGCGATTGGAACAGCTTTTCCCCGTGCCCAGTGAACAGATTCGGGAGATCCTATCCAAATATAAAAAGGCAGATGATATCGTCTGGGCTCAGGAAGAACCCAGAAATATGGGAGCCTGGAGTCATTTATTAATGCATTTCCCGGATGCCCGCCAATTTCGTGTGGCCTCCCGGCGATTTTATGCCTCTCCTGCTGCCGGCAGTGCGGTTCGATCCAAATTACGGCACCAACAGGTCATTGATTACGTCTTTGACAGGGAAAAAGACAACCAGTCCCTGACGACGCTAAAAACCAATAAATCCAAATGACATACCTGTCCCTTCTTTTAGTTTGCCTTACACTTGCACCTGTCTTCGGGCAAGATGAGCAATCGCGGTTTGGAGAAGTTGTCGGGGAAGCCGATCCTGAGATAATCCTCAGGCGAAATACGACTCCTATGGACCTGCCCTTCGAGGGGGAATGGTTTGTGTATTGGGGAGGTGAGACAGAGGCTTTGAATTATCACATGGGCGATATCAATCAACAATTTGCCTACGATATCCTGAAGGTGGCAGACGGGGCCTCCTTTAGTGGAGATCCCCATAACAATGAAAGCTATTTCGCTTTTGGCGCGGAAATTCTGGCGCCATGCGATGCTACTGTAGCAATGGAAGTAGATGGGGTTCCGGATAATGTACCTGGGGAAACAAATCCGATCCAGCTTACGGGGAATACCCTGGTACTGCAAACAGCAGCGGGGGAGTATGTCCTGATGTGCCATTTAAAGGAAGGTTCTCTGGTTGTGGGAAAAGGGGATAAAGTGAAAAAAGGTCAGGTTCTGGCAAAATGTGGAAATTCCGGGAACAGCACGGAGCCCCACCTGCATTTACAACTGCAGAACACCCGCGACATTCACAAGGCAACGGGCGCACGATTGTTATTCAGCCGTATATTGGTCAATGGAGCGCCCCGGGAAGAGTACATGCCGGTAAAAGAAGATTTTATAAAACGTATCGATTAAAACACTAAATACTGCACTGCATGATTTTAGAGATGAAAGTTCCCTCTCCGGGGGAATCTATAACAGAGGTTGAAATTGCCGAATGGTTGGTAAGTGACGGAGACTATGTGGAAAAGGACCAGGCCATCGCTGAGGTGGACTCCGATAAAGCCACACTGGAACTCCCTGCAGAGGCCAGTGGGACCATTACCCTTAAGGCCGAGGAAGGCGATGCTGTAGGCGTGGGCGAGGTGGTCTGCCTTATCGATACCAGTGCGTCCAAACCAGAGGGGGATGCGGAGCCTGCGGCTGAAAAAGCTACCGAACAACCGGCGGATCCTCCCAGGGCCCCGGAAGAAAAGAAATCACAACCGGCGACGCATGCCACCGGTACGCCTTCTCCGGCGGCCCGAAAAATCCTCGAAGAAAAAGGCATTGACCCTACCCAGGTAAAGGGTACTGGAAAAGACGGGCGCATCCTCAAAGAAGACGCAGTCAGCGCAGTACCTTCCATGGGTACCCCCGGCGGCGGATCCAGGAGCGAGAGCCGGAGTAAGCTTTCCATGCTCAGGAGAAAAGTTGCCGAACGCCTGGTTTCTGCCAAGAATGAAACCGCCATGTTAACGACATTTAACGAGGTGGATATGACCGCAGTATTCGAATTGCGGGCAAAATACAAGGAAGTATTTAAAGAAAAGCACGGTGTAAGCCTTGGCTTTATGTCCTTTTTTACCAAAGCCGTCATACGAGCACTTCAAATGTATCCTGCGGTAAATTCCATGATCGATGGAAAGGAGATGATTACCTATGATTTTTGTGATATCAGTATTGCGGTCTCCGGACCAAAAGGCCTGATGGTACCTGTAATCCGCAATGCCGAGAATCTTACTTTCAGGGGTGTGGAAGCCGAAGTAAAGCGTTTGGCGATCAGGGCCCGGGACGGTGAGATTACCGTAGACGAAATGACAGGTGGCACTTTTACGATTTCAAACGGTGGCGTTTTCGGGTCTATGTTATCGACTCCGATTATCAATCCCCCCCAAAGCGGAATCCTGGGGATGCACAACATCGTGGAACGCCCTGTTGTTAAAGATGGGGCCATTGTAGTTGCTCCGGTAATGTATGTAGCCCTGTCTTATGATCACCGCATCATTGACGGCAAGGAATCTGTCGGTTTTCTGGTAGCCGTTAAAGAAGCCATTGAAAACCCTTCGGAACATCTTATGGATGGGGACGTTGAAAAAGCCTTGGAACTGTAAGGACACCAACCGTATAAATCTCAGGAGCCTGGCAGAATTACCGGGCTCTTTTATTTGAGGAGAATTGCTGAAGGGGCTGTCGGAAACTATGCGATAAAAAAGCCTACTTCTTTAAATACAGCGTCTTCTTTTTATAATCGATCACAGCCTTTCCTTTTCGAAGGACGTCTGCTCCGATAATACCATCTACAGCCTCCGATTCCCGGGAGGTCAGGGCAAAATTCACATGACTCAGATCCAGGAGGACTACCCGGAGTTTTTTCTTTTTCCACCCTCCGATTTCGAAAGAATTTCCGGTGGAAATCCGCGCTTCCATTTCACTGGACCCGGCACCTGCTGCCAGGATATCTGAAGGTTCTGAGATTAATCCAAAGCGTTCTGCTGTGTCCAGGGCCACACAGGTATTGGAAGCCCCGGTATCCAAAATAAAACTTCCACTTATCCCGTTCAAGGTTGCTTTCACTTCAAAATGATCGGTTTGAGTACGAGATAGTTTTACAGGTACAAATCCTTTTCGCTTGAGAAACTTTTTAAGGGAAGGCATGCATTTTTTTTGGTAAAGATAGTCCTATTTTTGTCCTATGCAGTTAATCGATACCCATGCCCATTTGTATGCTGAGGCCTTTGATGAAGACCGGGATGAAATGATTCAGCGGGCCCTGGAGGCCGGAGTGGATCACTTTTTCCTACCGGCTATTGATTCGTCGTACACCCCTGGGATGAAGTCCCTTAAAGACGCATATCCGGATCGCATGTCACTGATGGCCGGTTTGCATCCTACCCACGTAGGCAAAGAATTCAAACACGAACTCGAATGGGTGGAATCGGAACTCCGTACCGGCTCGTATGTGGCCGTAGGAGAGATCGGTATTGACCTTTATTGGGACCAGTCTTTGCTGAAAGAGCAAACCCTGGCTTTCCGGCATCAGATAGGTCTGGCTAAAGAGTTCGCACTTCCAATCGTCATTCACTGCCGGGAGGCTTTTGACGAGATATTTGAGGTTCTCGAGGATGAAAAAGATGATCGCCTTTTCGGGATTTTCCATTGCTTTACCGGGACAGAAGCCCAGGCCCGACATGCCATTTCATTGAATATGAAACTGGGAATTGGCGGAGTAGTCACTTTTAAAAACGGGGGTATAGATAAATTTTTACAACATATCCCATTAGGGAATATTGTACTGGAGACCGATGCGCCTTACCTGGCTCCGGTACCCTATAGGGGAAAACGAAACGAAAGTTCCTATATTCGGAATGTTTCGGCTCGCCTGGCTGAAATCTACCAGACATCCGAAGCGGAAATAGCATCTATAACCACGGCAAATGCCAAAGCAGTTTTTGGAGGCTGAGCGCTCCGGTAACCCTTTAAATGAATGACTGAGCCGTGAAAGAATTCCCAAAAATACTCCTGATCTACACCGGTGGTACCATTGGAATGGTACAGGATTACGCAACCGGGCAACTGAAAGCCTTTGACTTTGGGAAGCTGTTAGAGCAAATCCCCGAACTCTATCAGTTGGATTGTGAAATCGAAACCATATCATTTCCCAATCCCATAGACTCTTCAGACATGAACACCGGGCATTGGAAATTGCTGGTGGACCTGATCGGAAAACACTACAATTCCTATAGTGGTTTTGTGATCTTGCACGGTAGCGATACGATGAGTTATACGGCGTCTGCATTGAGTTTTCTCCTGGAAAACCTCTCCAAGCCCATTATCTTTACAGGATCTCAGCTCCCTATCGGAGACCTGCGTACGGATGCGAAGGAAAATTTGATTACCTCGGTTCAGATTGCCGCCCTGAACCTTGAGGGTCGCCCGGTAGTACAGGAGGTTTGCCTGTATTTTGAAAACAAGCTCTACCGCGCAAACCGAACGACCAAGATGAGTGCCGAACAGTTCCAGGCATTTGATTCTCCGAATTATCCGACCCTGGGTATTTCGGGGGTCCATTTGAGAATTAAAGAGGAATACCTCTGGCGATCTGAATCCCATAAAAAACTACGCCCGCACACCGACCTGGACAACCGCATTGGTCTTTTAAAACTATTTCCGGGTATTCACCCTTCCTGGGTACATGGACTTTTGGGGAATCCTGAAATGAAAGCCCTGGTCCTGGAATCCTACGGGGCCGGAAATGCGAGTACGGAATCCTGGTTCATCGAAGAACTCCAAAAAGCCGTGGACCGGGGCCTGCATATTGTCAATGTCACACAGTGTCCGGGGGGAAGTGTACTGATGGGAAAATACGCTACCAGCGCTGCTTTGGCAGAAATGGGGATCATTGATGGCAAAGATATTACCACGGAAGCAGCCCTTACCAAACTTATGTATATGTTGGGAAGGGATGTCTCTTCGAAGTCGTTTAAAACGATTTTCGAGACCTCACTCAGGGGGGAAATGACTTAAATTTCCCGGTTTAATTTTATATAATCCCTTTTTTTTTGTTTCTTGGGCTCCCCGTTTTTCGGGTAACTTAGAGAGGTGGCCGAGTGGTCGAAGGCGCACGCCTGGAAAGTGTGTATGCACCAAAAGTGCATCGAGGGTTCGAATCCCTTCCTCTCTGCTGAACTAAGGACTGAGTTGCGAATTATGCAAGGAAAAGTATGAACCTTGTCTTATTTGATTCAAATGCCCGGTTTTTTTTATGTTTTCCTGAGTAAAGGAAGGTTTAATTAAATTTTTTAGTTCTATTTTTTTTATATCTTTAGCCCTATAACTAATCTAAATTTAAGTTTGAAAAAATGAAAAAATTATTCTCCATCCTGGCCATGGCTGGGCTATTTGTCCTCAGTGCAAATACGGTAAGCGCAAATGCGAATGTCATTCCTTCGAATATGTCTTCAACCCTGGCCACAGCGACTCTTATGCTTCAGGATGAGGCAGCTGCGGCTGCTGAGGATCGCGGCTTCACCCAAGTTCTTAAAGAGCAATTTATTCAGGGGGGCGCCGGATTTATGGGAATTGTTCTCTTGTGTTTGATTCTCGGACTCGCGGTAGCTATCGAGCGGATTATTTATCTCAACCTGGCCAGCACCAATTCTACAAAACTCAAGCAGTCTGTTGAGGATGCACTTGAGTCAGGAGGGATTGAAGCGGCAAAGGAAGTTTGTAGAAATACACGCGGACCTGTTGCCTCTATTTACTATCAGGGACTTGACCGTGCCGGAGACAGCATCGAAGCTGCGGAAAAGGCGGTTGTGGCATACGGTGGAGTACAAATGGGGCAGTTGGAGAAGAACGTCTCCTGGTTATCCCTGTTTATCGCAATTGCGCCCATGCTTGGGTTCATGGGAACGGTAATCGGTATGATTCAGGCATTCCAGAAAATTAGCGCTGTGGGTAACCTTAGTGCTTCCCTTATTGCAGGGGATATTCAGGTGGCACTTCTGACGACGGTTTTCGGTCTGATAACGGCCATTATCCTTCAGATTTTCTATAACTATATCATTGCCAAGATTGACAGTATTGTAAATGATATGGAAGATTCTTCGATCACACTGATCGATATGCTGGTGGATCACAACAAATAAGTCGGACCTTAAGACCCATTTTATGAATATTAATAAGATTGTAAAAATTGCATTGGCAGTTCTGGGAGCAGGAGCCTTTATCCTATGGCTACAGTTACCGAGTGCAGACGCCCCTGTAGGCGAGGCAGTGGAAAGCGGATCCATGCATTGGATGTTCATGATTACGTATCTCCTCTTAGGTGCCGCTGTATTGTTTAGCGTATTTTTTGGGCTTAAGCATATGTTTGCCAACCCCCAGGGATTGAAAAAAACCCTTATCGGACTGGCTGCTTTTATCGTTGTGATAGGCCTTTCCTATGTGCTTTCCAATGGAGCTGATGGTACGGTAGAAACCATGGCAGGACGTGGTATAAACACTACGGAGTCTGTCGTAAAGAATATCGGGACCGGATTAAACGTATTTTTCCTTTTGGTCATCATTGCTGTTGGCTCGATGATTTGGGGAGGCGTTAAGAAAATGTTTAAGTCATAAATAATAGCGAGGATTATGCCCAGAAGAGGAGGACCACCGGAAGTAAATGCAGGATCCATGGCGGATATCGCCTTCCTGTTGTTGATATTTTTTCTGGTTACGACGACCATTGAGACCGATGCAGGGCTGGATCGTATGCTTCCGCCCATGGAGCCGCCAGATGAAAATGTTGTCATTAAGCAAAAGAACATCTTTACGGTTAACATCAATAAGAATGGC
>NZ_JBAVZJ010000154.1:0-2688 GCF_049588695.1 Robiginitalea sp. | reverse complement strand
CCGTAATTGTAATTCGGAGCTCAGCTCCGGTATTTCTTTCTGATATCCCGGCCACCACGTTGATTTCTCCTTCCTGGGTATAACGACAGGCATTTTCAATCAGATTCATCATGATGCGTCTTAAATCTGATGGATTTCCAATCACATATTCGGAAATACCAAATTGCAATTCGAGGTCAATACTCACGGGTTTATCCAATATTTTTAAATGGGCGTAGTCCCTGATTTCCCCAAGCAACACGCCCGGCGAAAATGGAATAGCAACCTCATTTGAAGGGACATCCTTTAAACGCGAGTAGGCGCATAACTCATCCAGTGTTTCAGACAGTGACTCAGAGGCTATACTCATGGAACTGGCTATAGATCTGTAGGGTTCTTCCAGGGGAGCCTGTGCCAGTATGTTGGCAAAAGCCATAATACCGTGCAAAGGATTGCGCAGGTCGTGCCCAATGGATGAAAGGGCACCATCATATGGCCTATGTGGGACTTCTACAGGTTGGGTGGGTTGTTCTGGTATTTCTACTGCACCCGGTCCTCCCCAGATACAGGTTTCGAGTTGGTTTCTGAAATGATCATATGATTCTTTGACCACACTCGCCTGCTCAACGGTCATTTTTTCAAAGGAATAATCCTCCAAAGCTAATTGAAGGTCTGAGAGGTGATCCAGGAGATCTTTCGATGTAACGGGCATATTTCAGGATTAAGTGCACCTTTTTATCGGTAAAATGCATTCAATACCTAAAATTGACTATTTGGATATCGGTGAACAATTAAATGTTCCCTATCTTTCTAAACTTGTTGTCAAACTCGTTTAATTGTAGGTAAAAACTAAAGTAACATGCGTATTTCATACCTTTTTATAGTTTCCCTTATACTGGTCTCCTGTCAGGATAAAGCTGAAAAAACACCCGAATTATCTATGGAAGAAAAAGCCCAGGCGATCCACGAAAGAGTCATGACCGTGGATACACATGTCGATATCAATGTTCGGAACTTCACCGATAGTATCAACTACACCCAGGAACTTCAAACACAGGTCAACCTCCCCAAAATGGAAGCCGGAGGGTTAGATGTGGCCTGGTTTATTGTATACACGGGGCAGGATACCCTCACCGAATCGGGATATGAAAAAGCAGAGGCGAATGCCATGAGTAAATTCGAAGCCATCCACAAGCTTTGTGAAGAAATTGCCCCGGACCGAATTGGCCTGGCAACGAATTCTACCCAGGCTCGCGAGATCTATAACTCGGGTAAAAAAGTAGCCATGATAGGTGTAGAAAATGCCTACCCTATGGGTACAGATCTATCAAATATCGAAAAGTACTACGATCTCGGAGCCCGGTATGTTTCCCTGGCCCACAACGGTCATAGCCAGTTTTCAGATTCCAACACAGGTGAGGCCGACGACATATGGTTACACAATGGTTTAAGTGATCTAGGTAAAGAAGCTGTAAAAGAAATGAATAGGGTAGGAATAATGATAGACATTTCACATCCCTCCCATGAAGCTGTGATGCAGATGCTCGCGCTTTCAAAAGCTCCCATTATAGCTTCTCACTCCTCGGCAAGGGCCCTATGTGATCACAGCAGGAATTTGGATGACGTTCAGTTGCGGGCGCTCAAGGAGAATGGCGGAGTGGTCCAGGCCGTAGCACTCGACGGGTACGTCAACAAAGAGAAAAGTGCTGCCCGCGATGCGTATATGAAAACTATTATGACCGAAGTGGCCGACTCCCTGGGGGTTTCGTGGTATGACAGATCCCAGTTTCGCGAACTTTCAGAGGCTGAGCAAGAGGCTTTTATCGCCGTAATTCCAAAAGTAACCTCAATTTCAAACAGTCTTGTGGAGAAGCGGACGGATGCCCCGCCTGCAGTTGATGTTTCTGATTTTGTAGACCATATCGATTATATGGTAGAGCTGATCGGTATTGACCATGTGGGTATTAGCTCCGATTTTGACGGAGGTGGTGGTATTGAAGGATGGTCTGATGCCTCCGAGACATTTAACGTCACTTTGGAACTTGTTCGAAGGGGTTATTCTGAAGCCGATATCGCCAAGCTGTGGGGTGGGAACTTATTGCGGGTTCTCGATGAAGTACAGGCAGTTGCTGCCTCCTGGCCAGCGGATTAATCCATCGACTCCAACCGATCCTTTACATATTCTATTTTAGTTTTCCCGTGGGCTTTGGGCTTTCCCTGCGCATCGAGGACCAGAAAAATAAGCTGATCTATGGTGGCTATCGCTTCACGAGTCAACTTGTTTCGGGCCTCGCATTTGAGTGTTATAGAGGTATCTCCAAAAGAAACTACATCTATCCCAATCTCAACAATGGCTCCCTGAACGGCAGGATTCATAAAATTGATCTCCGACATGTACTTCAGGACACAGTTCTGATCTTCAAGCTGAATGATACTGTATAGCGCCGCTTCTTCGGTTACCCACGAGAGCAAACGCCCACCAAACAATGTGCCATTGGCATTCAGATCTTCAGGTTTGACCCATTTTCTGGTATGAAAGCGCATAAAACTCCTTTAAAGGATAAAGGTACAACCAAAAGACAGCCAATACAGTGAAAAACAAAGTTGAAGCTTGCTTTTTTTCATATCCTAAAAATTGTTAAGCATACAATAAACTTTTCATAAACATGGGTAGACTATAATTCCTTTCCGGTAACTTTAAGAAGAGCA
>NZ_JBAVZJ010000153.1:0-3060 GCF_049588695.1 Robiginitalea sp. | reverse complement strand
TTGCACTGGGAAGACATTTGAAAGCAAAGGGAGTAGACAAAGTGTTGCTTACAGCCCCGGGCAAGGATATCCCAAATATTGTACATGGGGTAAACCACAACGAATTTAACCCCGACACCGTCCGGATTTATTCTGCAGCTTCCTGTACAACAAACGCCATAACACCGCTGTTAAAGGTTGTTGAGGATTCTCTGGGCATTGAAAAAGGGCATATTGAAACCATTCACGCCTACACAAACGACCAGAATCTGGTGGACAATATCCATTCAAAATACCGACGGGGACGCGCGGCTGCCCTCAACATGGTAATTACCGAGACCGGAGCGGGAAAAGCAGTAGCCAAAGCCCTTCCTGCCCTCTCCGGGAAACTCACTTCCAATGCCATAAGGGTTCCCGTGCCCAACGGATCCCTGGCCATTCTGAATCTGGAGCTTAAAAGTACAACCACACCTGACGGTATAAATACCATTGTTAAAAAGTACGCTTTGGAGGGGGATCTTGTAGAGCAAATTAAGTATTCACTGAGCAATGAACTGGTCTCTACTGACATTGTAGGCACCTCGGCCCCTGCTATTTACGACAGCAAGGCGACGATTGTATCCCCGGATGGAAAAAACATTATTCTATATGTTTGGTACGACAATGAATTTGGCTACGCCCATCAGGTCATCCGCCTTTCAAAATATATTGCCAAAGTCCGACGTTTTACCTATTACTAGGTTGAAATGCAGGATGTTCATCAAACACCGGGTTGAATGTTGGACCCAGCGTGTTGGCAGTTTTTTTTAAAATTCCATTTTATTGAAGTACTTTAGTCACTTCTAACCCTTTATATACTAAAGAAATCAATCCAATGAGGCTATTGAAAACTATTTTACTCGGCCTTGCGCTTTTTGCCGGTAGCATGCTCTGGTCCCAGGAAGAAGAACAGGAAAGCTCACTGGACGGTGGGACAATCGAAAGCCAATTTGAATTTCTATACAGAAAATCAGGGAACTACAATGCTGAAGGAAGGCGATATGAGGTGGTCCGCCGGATACAACTCGATAAAATCCGGGATAATATACTAGACAGCCTCAACAAGGCCCGCGCAGAAGCCCGGGAATTAAACGCCACAATCACCAGGCAGGACGGTACTATTGAAGATCTCAATGGCAAGCTTGAAAATACAACTGAGCAGTTGTCCGATGTTACTGCAGAAAAGGACAGTATGTCTTTCTTTGGGATGCAGGTATCAAAGATTACTTATAATTTGATCCTGTGGACTATAATCGGCGCTCTGTTGCTTTTCCTCCTGCTTTTCATCTACAAATACCGAAGGAGTAACGTCTTAACCCAGGAAGCCAAAGTTAAATTGGCTGATGTGGAAGCTGAATATGAAGACCACCGCCGTAAAGCCCTGGAACGGGAGCAGAAAATTAGTCGGCAACTCCAGGACGAGATCAATAAATACAAAAAAGGGAAATAGCATCCCCTGTTTTAGCACTTCATGACAATCCGGGAAGCCCATAGGGAAGATTTGCCGCAATTGGCGGAGCTCATGGATGCCTACAGGGTTTTCTACGGAGCTCCCTCAGACATAGAAAAGGCCCGGGTTTTTATGCATGAACGCATTATTAAACAAGACTCTGTCATCTTTATAGCCCTTATCGGGAACCTGATCTGTGGTTTTACCCAGCTCTACCCTTCATTTTCCAGTGTGAGTCTGCGCCCCCTTTTTATTTTAAATGACCTTTTTGTCTTCCCTGAACAAAGGGGATCCGGGTTGGGAGAAGCCCTCCTGCTGCACACCCAGGAATTCTGCAGAAACAAAAATGCGAAGGGATTGGCCTTAGAAACCGCAGTGGATAACCCTGCGCGAAAACTCTATGAACGACTCGGATGGAAAAAAGATGAGGGGGTTTTTCACTATTTCTGGACCTCAAAAGGTTAAGGATTGTCAAACTATCTAACCATGCGCATTGACATCATTACCGTATTGCCGGAATTGTTGGAAAGCCCCTTCGGCGCTTCTATCTTAAAGCGGGCCATCGATAAGGGAATTGTAGCGGTAAACCTTCATAATCTCAGGGACTACGCAACATCCCGCTACAAACAGGTAGACGACTACGCCTTTGGGGGGGGAGCAGGAATGGTTCTGATGCCTGAGCCCCTTGACCGGTGTCTCGAGGATCTGACCACAAAATGCATCTATGATGAAATCATCTATATGACTCCGGATGGGGAGACCTTAAAACAGTCCATGGCCAATCGACTGTCACTTCGTTCAAATCTCCTGATTATCTGCGGGCATTACAAAGGAATAGACCAGAGAATTCGGGATCATTGGGTTACAAAAGAGATTTCAATAGGCGATTATGTACTTTCAGGCGGTGAACTCGGGGCCGCTGTATTGTGCGACGCCGTTATCCGGCTTATCCCGGGCGTATTAAATGACGAGACCTCGGCCCTTACAGATACTTTTCAGGACAACTTGCTCGCGCCTCCCGTTTACACAAGGCCCAGGGAATTTAAAGGTATGCACGTCCCGGAGGTCCTGACAAGCGGAGATTTTAAAAAAATAGAGTCCTGGCGGGAAGAACAAGCCCTGGAGCGCACCCGAGAGCGGCGTCCGGATTTACTCGACGACACAACCGATTTAAAATCAGACTGATTTTCCTTGTCAATTGAGATTATTAAATTATTTTTGCACACGATTTTGGTTCAACCTCTGACGAGATGCGTGCATGTTGGTCCGGAAAAATTTAAACTGTAACCATGGAATCCTTAGTAAGTTTTGTTGAAAACGAATTTGTAACCCGAAAAGACTTTCCAGACTTTTCTTCGGGAGACACTATTACCGTTTATTACGAAATCAAAGAAGGGGAAAAAACCCGTACCCAGTTCTTTCGCGGTGTCGTCATCCAAAGACGCGGTTCAGGAGCTACAGAAACTTTCACCATTCGGAAAATGAGTGGTACTGTAGGGGTTGAACGGATTTTCCCAATCAATATGCCTGCTCTGCAAAAGGTGGAAATCAACAAGCGCGGAAAAGTTCGCCGGGCGAGAATTTTCTACTTC
>NZ_JBAVZJ010000152.1:0-5083 GCF_049588695.1 Robiginitalea sp. | reverse complement strand
GGTTGAAGGTGGGATGAAAAAGAAAAAAAGAAGACAAAAGGAAACGCTGGACCAGATAAGCGCCACCTTAATATTACAGTCATATTTAAGCAGGAAAACCCTATGATTTTACCTATCGTAGCTTATGGCGATCCGGTATTGCGAAAAATGTGTTCCGAGATCGAACCGGAATATCCGGAATTAGATAGCCTTATAGCCAATATGTGGGAGACGATGTACAAGGCCAACGGAGTAGGCCTTGCGGCCCCGCAGATCGGGAAACCGATTCGCTTGTTTTTAGTGGATACAAGTCCCTTTGCCGAAGATGAGGAGTTGTCCCCGGAAGAGCGGGAGGAGCTCAACGGATTCAAAAGAGTCTTTATCAATGCGAAGATAAAATCCGAATCAGGCCCCAAATGGGCCTTTAATGAAGGATGTTTGAGCATTCCGGATATCCGGGAAGATGTCAACAGACATCCCGAGATTCAGGTGACTTATATGGATGCTGATTTTAACTCCCGGACTGAAACTTTTGACGGTCTCCTCGCCCGGGTGATTCAACATGAATACGACCACATTGAGGGTGTTCTGTTTACCGATAAGATTTCATCCCTCAAACGTCGATTGCTCAAAGGTAAGCTCACCAATATCTCCAAAGGCAAGATTTCAGTAGACTATAAAATGCGATTCCCGGCCCAGAAAAAAGTGCGATAATAACAGGGGATACAGATATTTCAGATTCCCGTAAAGAACGGGTTCCTGCATTAGAAGGAAATTCCCATATTTGCAGCTGCAATTTTTGATATGAGTTTAAATAAAATATTATCTATCGGAGGAAAGCCGGGATTATACCGGCTGATCACACAAACCCGGACGGGTTTGGTCGCTCAGGCCCTGAGTGATGGGAAGAAGATTTCTGTACCCATTGCCAACAATATCAGTGTACTCTCCGAAATCGCCATCTATACATTGGAAGAAGAACTCCCGCTTAGGGAAGTTTTTCAGAAGATTTCAGAAAAGGAAAAGGGAGCAAAAACTTCGGTTGCCCCCAAAGCCGACAAACTGGCCCTTGAAGAATACTTCTTTGAAGTACTTCCGGATTACGATGAAGACCGGGTGTACCCCAGCGATATTAAAAAAGTCATCCAATGGTATAATTTGCTGGTGGAGCACGATCTCACGGATTTCTCCGACCCGGATGCAACCCCTGGCGGGGATGCCGAAACTCTATCAGAGGACGAGGCCCCAAAGGATTAATCCCATCCGGGAGTCCATTTATTTGGTCCGGTTGTTGTACCAGGGCAGAAGGGAATCTGCCTCCGTCCAGGGTACGCGCTGAGAAGGGTAAAACTGAATGTCCAGCCTTTTAAAATAAGGTGTTTGCCGCACCAGGCGCGATTTGTAGTCGTCCCATGAGCGTTCCCCGGATGGTGTCCAACCCAATTCTGCGATTCCCAGCAGGCGTGGAAAAGCCAGGTATTCCAACTCCGCAATAGTACTTATGGTTTCTGACCACAAGGGGGCTTCCACTCCCAAAATGGCCTCCCCTGGTATTTTTTTTGAATACGTCGCCGGCGACCAGTTGTACGCGCTATCAACCGGGATGTAGGCGGCCCAGTGCAGTCCGAATTTTGAAATGCTGTCGTAGGACATATCGAGATATGCTTTTTTCGCGGGGGACATCAGTATTTTCATTCCCTGTTCTACTGCCTGCACCGCATTCGCCTCCTCCTGCCAGAACTGGGCTACCATATCGCCATCCAGGGAGACTGTACCTACCTCATCCCAGCCTATGGGTATTTTCCCATATTTGCGGACAATAGGAACCACCCGTTTTATAAAATATTCATAATCCGCTTTCCGTGTGGCGTGACTTTCATCTCCCCCGATATGAAAATAGGGTCCCGGGGTCATGGCTGAAATCTCACGCACTACGTCATCGATGAATTGATAAACGGTGTCTTTTTTCGTATCCAATGTACTAAAGCCCACCCGCATTCCCGTGTAGGGTTTTGGCGTTTTTCCGTTCCCATTCAGAAAAGGATAAGATACGGAGGCCGCATTGGTGTGTCCGGGCATATCCACTTCAGGGACTATAGTGATATAGCGCTCTTCGGCATAGTCAACCAGGGCTTTGTAATCTTCCCGGGTGTAATACCCCCCGGCTTGTCCCCCGACTTCTGTTCGGCCCCCAATCTCAGTAAGTTTGGGCCAGGATGTAATTTCAATACGCCAACCCTGGTCATCGGTGAGATGCAAATGCAGATAATTCATTTTGTAGTAAGCCATGACATCGAGGTATTTCTTCACATCTGAAAGGTCGAAGAAATGACGGGCAACATCCAGCATACTACCCCGATATTCGAAGGTGGGTTTATCCTGTATCATCCCTCCCGGGATCACCCAGACCGGGTACTCCGCAAGGGTGTCATTTGAGGTTTCAGGCAGGAGTTGTCGCAGTGTTTGTACACCCCGGAAGGCACCTTCGGCCGTGGCCGATCGCAGCAGGATACTGTCAGGGGTAATCTGTAATTCGTAGGCTTCCCCTGCCATTCCCGGGATTTGTTCCAGGTAGATGCCCCTGAATAATTCTGTACCGGAATCCGGATTTAATGGAATGGTCAGTTTTTGGGCCTGTTGAATTTCCTCCGAGAGAAATTCGCCCACGCCGGTAAACGCATCGCTTTCTGTTTCGGTATAGATGGCCGTATGTCGATCGAGGGGGAAAGCGCCGGGCCCGTCGACCACTTTTACCGGTTTGGGAATTAGTGCGCTGGCTGTGAGATCCGTTTCGGGTAAAGCAAGTTCAGGTAATTTCGGCTCGTGGGAGCATCCTGAAAGAAATCCAATAGCCACAAAAGCAGTGAGGGCCATTGACAACTTTGGGAATTTCCGGGGCAGTATTCGCATTGAAATTTTTTTAGGGTTTGATATAGGGCTTCAGGGCATACTCCCAAATGTCGTATCCGGTTTCATTCATATGCAGCCCATCTTCTATAAAAAGTGAGGTGTTCAGTTTTTTATCGGCTAACATCGGGTTCCAGACATCTACAAAATCCAGATGCTGATGGCGGGTGGCCCATCGCCGCAGTTTCTTATTCAACCGTTTGTATTTTCCTCTTAGGCCCCAGCGACTGATACTGGGTTTTGCCGAAATGATGACGATAGAAACATCCGGCATTTCGTTCCGGAGTCCCTCGGTAATGTTTTCGAGTACTTTCAGGACCTGTCCTACTCTTTTCCCTTCTGCCAGGTCATTATCTCCTTCATATATAAATACCTTTTTGGGTTTATAGGACAAAACGAGGGGTTGCAGGTAATACAATAAGTCAGTGGCCTGAGATCCTCCAAAACCTGTATTTAGGATATGCTCATTGGGAAACCGCTCCTGCAGATCTTCCCACATACGAATGCTCGAACTCCCGGTAAAGAGCAATGTCCCATTTTCTCCATTCCAAAGGCTGTCCGTTTTGTGTTTGAGCATCTGAATTTCCTCTTGAAAACGAAGGGGGTCCTGACCCCAAAGTGAAGCTGCGCCCATCGCAAAAAGAGAGCAAATCAGGGGTCTTAAAAACCTGACTATATAGACCCTTGTTTGTTCAGGCTTTTTGAGAATCGCATAGGGGTAAGGTATCGATTTCATTGGCTTAGGGTTTATTTCCCTGGGGTCGGCAAGGCCATATGCCACCGGTATTAATGTCGAATTTAGGAGTTTTTTTATGAATAATTCAGTATTTTAGGGGCCTTTACCAACCTGCCACCGATTGAGCATATAAATCAATTTTCAAATTTAAATTAGAATAGTTATGAGTGACACTTCCGAAAAACTGGCAGAATTAAAAAGCATTGCCGTTAAACAACTGAATGAGTGCGGGGTAGATTCCGTAGATCATGGACGTCTTGATGAGCTGGTAAACCGCCTTAAATCAATGGTTGATAATCTCGACGCGACCCTTGTAGCGACGAAGGATGAGTCGGAACTGGAAACGGTAAGACGGAATTTCGTTGAAAAGACAATGGGAATATCGGATAAGGACAAAGGGATGGCCGCGGTTAAGGCTGTAACCGATAAAATGTCCGGAATCCATCAAAAAAGCCGTTCTGCTTTTTACTACCTGGTACAGGATGAACTGAGCTGAGATAGCAATTTATAAGGAGAAGGAACCGTCTCGATATCAATCGTGACGGTTTTTTTGTGCTTAGTATTACAGGCCGGAAAAGAGTGAGGTTACTTTGGTTTATACCACAGTGTCTGACGGACGAAAGCCGCAGGGGTCAGAACTTATAACCAGGACCTTTAACAAACCGACCTGGAGTGGCCCCTGTATGATCCCCGTTGGCGATCACCCGAACCCCGTTTACCAAAACATGTTCCACCCCCGTTGTGTATTGATGCGGGGACTCAAAGGTGGCGTGATCCTGGATTTTTGCGGCATCAAATACCACGACGTCTCCAAAATACCCTGTTTTAAGAGATCCCCTTCGTTTGAGTTTAAGGTTTTCGGCGGGAAGTGAGGTCAGCCTTCGGATCGCTTCCTCAAGTGAAATCACCTTTTTTTCCCGTACAAAATGTGAGAGAAGGCGGGCGAAGGATCCATACGCCCGCGGATGGGTACTCTGTTCGAGGAATACGCCCTCATTGGTATAGGAACCGGCATCTGAGCACACCGCCATATAGGGTAAAGCCAATTTCTTCTCAACATTCTCCTCGCTCATCGAAAAGTAGACCACCTGAATCCGGCTATCGTCCTCAAAAATCAAATCAGCTATAGCTTCTGCCGGCGAAACCCCGCGTTGGCGGGCTACTTCTTCCAATGTTTTCCCGATGAGGTTTCTTAGGTCCCGATTTTTAAAACCGACCAAAAGTATTTTTTCAGGAGGGACGTGGAAATTGACTTCCCTGATCATCCGTTCCTTTTTTTTAGGGTCTGAAATATAGGCCATAGTCTGGTCATGCCCCCCTTCCCTGGCCCAGGGTGGGAGTAACACATTGAGGCCCGTGGAACTCGCATTATACATATACATATCTGTCGTCACTTCAACCCCCCGCCCCCTTGCATCCTCAATCAGGGTGATGGCGCTGTCCAGCAGGTCCCAGTTATCC
>NZ_JBAVZJ010000151.1:0-2674 GCF_049588695.1 Robiginitalea sp. | reverse complement strand
AAATATAGGGGTGACCAAAAGAACGGTTCTGGCAATTTCCTTTCATGTTATGAAGATTATCTATCCCACCAAAAATGGTCTCTTAAAAAGAAAAATGTATTCGGAGATTCTTTTCAAAGATGTTCCTCCTGATTCATTGTTACAGCACTAGCGGAGATATCCGATCACCTGTAGGGCCTCAGAAGCCTGAAACGGGTATTAAACAAATGGGGTTTATTTCCTGTTATTCTATGTATGTATTTGATGGAAAAGCCCGAAGCTAGTGGTCGTCTTCGCTTACCCTCTTTGTTCTGTATGGATACCCTTTGGGTTCTAAAGGTCTGAATATACGGTGGAAGGGTTTCAAAGAAATTACCTAATTCCGGTTTTCAAATCTCTAAACCCCTACTATATCTAATTCCATTTCGAATTGATCTACCGTATTATTCAATCCAAAGGAAATGACGTGATTCACTTTATCTCGTAGTCTTTCGTCTATGTTATTGATTCTAATAGTCTCCGAGATAACTTGAATAGCCCCGAAGAGCCGATTCCACGCCCCGGTATTGCCCTTGAACAGGTCAAATTGAGCCACGTAGTTCAGGTCCGGGTTTATTATAAAAAAAGATTCCGGCTGGTCATTGTGGATAACTTCAAAGTACCTGAAATCACCTCCCGTTATCGATTCTTTTTGATTGTCCCAGGAATAGAATTCTTGATTTGGCAAGCGGGACCACTCCACATCGATCAAGTCTACTTCCCTTAAATCATGAGACGACGAAGAATCCAGGGTAAGAGTACCGCTGAAACACTTGTATGTTTTACAAATCTCGAAACCCACCCCCTTATACACAGCAAGGGCCCTTTCGTTTTCTGAGATAACTTCCAAACTGCTTTTCTCAATACCTTTTGCAGCCAGATCATTAAAGGCATAGGAATATATAGATTTGACTATTCCCCTACCCCTGTACCCGGGAATGACTCCCGTACCCGTGTTGAAGGCAGTGCGGCGTCCCTGTCGCTGGTCAACGGCATGAACAATAAACCCGACCAGGAGGTCCTTGTCAAACATACCGTATGAGCAGTTAAAATCGACTTTGGCGGCCTTCCACCGCTGTCTGTAATACCCCCTGTCGACAGGCATTTTGACGTAATAATTATCAAACGCTTCCAGGAAGCAGTCTACAATTGTTTCGAAGGATACCTCTGACAAGTTCTTAACCCACATTCACAAATGGATTGGTAGTGGCCGGGCTGGGATTCGTTCCATGGTCTAACCTTGAGATGTTCAATCAGTTTCTGGATTCATGCTTTACCCAGTCTACCTCCATAACCCATTCACCCGTCATGGGCGAGTCGGTGATTTTCGCGAAGTTTAATATAGCGAACATTGGCTCGGGATATTTATCTCCTTCCCCTTCATTGCGGTAGACTTCTTTCCCATCCAGTCGATACACCAGGTCGCTTTTGTCCCATTCAACGGAGTATTCGTGAAAGTCATTGAGGGTGGCCGGAAAATTTCTGCGTTTACTCTCCCAGTCTCCTTTGTCGCATTCGCCTAAACTCACAATGGCCCCTGTGGTAAACTCATCTTTCATATGGTCCCCGTGATGTTCAAAGATGTCTATCTCGCCAGATCCTGTTAGGGGCCAGCAAATACTCTCATCTTCTTCCTGTACTGGAGATTCGTTGTTTCGGGCACCCAGCAACCACCAGGCCGGGAACATGCTTGCCTCCCCATTACTGGATAGCCTCAGACGCGCTGTCCACCTGCCTTTCACAAACTCTTTACGATTTTTAGAACAGATGCGCCCGGCGATATATTCCGTATCCGGGTGTTGAGCACCATTCTTATCCAGATTGTCGCAAGGGCGTTTTTCACCAATATTAACCACTCTAATCTTCAGTGTACCGTCACTTACTTCCCGGGTACCCAATTCCCCATCGGGCACATAGCAGTGACTTTCATTGTTCACCCAAATCCGCTGATCCTGCCAATTGTCCGGGTTAAACGTTTCAAAGTCATCCTGGAAATCAATCTTCCAGACATCTGCAGTGCTTTGAACTTCCCGGTCTTTTTTGGTTCCGTCTTTGCAACTCACAGCAAATTGCAAAACAACGAGGAAGGTGAGAGCGAGTATTTGTTTCATTTTTTAAAAATTTTAAGAAAATGTATCACCTGTTTCGATTGTGCATTGAATAAAGATAACAGATTGGTTTGAATACGAACAAACCCCAATGATTAGTATTCTAACGCCATTTACCTATGAGCAGCAAAAATGAATCACCTGAAGTGTCCTTCGGCCTGCTCCCTGATATATGCACGCCCGGGATATACAGGTCCTTGACAATAAAACCTTCCATAGACCTCCTGCTGGGTGCGGTAGTACTTGCCCCATCCTCAGGATCAAAGACCGGGGAATAGGTTTCCGCGGTGAACGCTACCCCTCCGGTCACATTCCAATATAAAGAATTCGTTCGTTTAAGAAATTTCCCAAGACCAATCTTTCCCGTGGTCCGTAAGTCCAGCGACTGTTCTGTATTTGAAAGAAAATCAATGTCTGCCCCGAGGTTCCAATCCCGCGGCAGAAAATAACGGAATCCGATACCGGTATCATTCCTTTGAATATCAGAGACGTCGTCCTGTGTGGTAATCAACGTATTATAATACAAATCAGCGGACCCGGGCTTACCC
>NZ_JBAVZJ010000150.1:0-21165 GCF_049588695.1 Robiginitalea sp. | reverse complement strand
ATTCAATCCTTTTTTAATCCTGATATCCGTGGGCATAAGCTTCGAAACCTTTGGTTAAAATAAAGGCCCAAAAATAGCACTTAAAAGAAAGTTTTCATAATTATTACCCCATTTTTTGGGCGGTATAGCGAAGGGAATTTACGGGGGTCTCATTTTGTTTACCTTTGTTTGTAAAAAAGGCGCTTAATGCAGTTCAAGCTTAAACATCTTCTATTATTTTTCTGGAGTCTTGCGGCACTCCCACAAGTTCAGCAAGAGGTAGTTGCGCCGGAAAATATCAAGTCCATCACTTTTAAAGGACCTACGGAAGACCAGTTTCCCATCATCCAGCTCGGGGATCCGATTCGCCTGGAATTCGATGACCTTTCGGCCAGCGAACAGGATTATTACTACCGTATCCTGCATTGCGATTACGACTGGACTCCCTCTCAGCTCCTCAAATCTCAATATTTAAAGGGGAATGACAACCAGAGGATCATCACCTACGAAAACAGCTACACCACCCTCCAACCCTACTCAAATTACCGGCTGACCTTACCTAATAGCCAGGTGGGATTCAAGGTCAGTGGCAACTACGTCCTTGAAATCTACAATGCGGATGATGAACTGCAATTCTCCAGGCGGTTTGTGATTTTCAGGGATTTAGTTCAGGTGGGAGCAACTATTAAACGCTCGCGGGACTTTGAATTTATCGGTAAAAAACAGTCTGTTCAATTCACTATAAACCCATCGGGCATTCAACTGATAAACCCCAAGAAGGAGGTCAAAGTGGCGATCCTCCAGAATTACCACTGGCCTACGGCCCGTTTTAACATCCCTCCGCAGTTCACCATCGGGAATGAACTCATTTACCGGTACGACCAGGAAACCGCCTTTTACGGTGGGAATGAATACCTGAACTTCGACTCCAGCGACCTGCGCGCCCCTACCGCCATGATTTCAGGTATTAGTATGGAAGATCTCTACCACCATTACCTCTTTACAAACCGCTACCGGTATGACCTCGAATACACGTATTTCCCGGACATCAACGGAGACTTTGTGATTCGGACCCTGCAGGGCCAGGACAGTTCCCGGGAAGCGGAGTATACCTGGGTACATTTCAGCCTGCCATACAGCCAAATGCTCGGCCTGGATGAGGTGTACATCTTCGGGAAATTCAACAACTACGCCCTGGAAGACCTCAACCGGATGCAGTTTAACGAAGCGAACGGAAAACTGGAGGCTAAACTCCTTTTAAAACAGGGATTTTACAACTTTAAATACGCCATACGAAGGGCAGATAACACTGTTGAACTCAACTCGGTTTCAGGTAGTTTTGACTACGCCGAAAACACCTATACCATCCTGGTGTATTACCGGGATTTCGGGGATATTTACGATAGTGTGATCGGTATTGGAACGGCAAATTCGAGTACGATCAGCAATTGAAACCATTCATAGGGATATGGAAACCAAACCGGTCAAAAAAGGAGGCAGATTCCCCCTTAAATTCAGAGGGACAGAGTGTCTGAATTGCGGGCATCCGCTCGAGCTTTCAGACCGGTATTGCCCGTATTGCTCCCAGGCCAACAGCACCAAACACCTCTCCGTAAGGGACTTTTTTGAAGAATTTTTTGCCGAAATCGTCAATCTCGACACCCGTCTCTTTAAGACCCTTTATACCATGATCCGGTGGCCCGGGAAAATCAGCCTGGATTTCATCGAGGGAAAACGCAAGACCTATGCCAACCCCTTCCGCCTCTTACTGAGCGTTGGCATCATCTACTTCCTGATGATCAGCTTTAGCGGGGACTTTGAACGATTTGATCGTCAGGGTAACAGTACCTCAAATTTACTCGATAAGATTCCGGACCTCGATTTCAGCGGAGATCCCGGCAATGAAGTACGAATGGAAATTCTAAACAACCTAGACAGTGCCCAATTGAAGAACCTGGACAGCCTGGGGATAAAGAACCTGGAAGGCCTGACCTTAGAAAGGTTAGACAGCTTGGGTATAAAAGGGTTGGATAGCCTTACCGGGGGAGGAAAGGACAGCCTGACTATAGACGGGTTGGACCCCCGTACCTTAAAAATCATCGATAGCCTGGGCCTCAGGGAAGGCCTCAAAGCCACTAAACGAACAAAAGACTCCATTATTCTGTCCGATCCAAGAGCATATCTTGCCGGTATTGAAGATAACTCCTGGCTCGGCAGTACCCTTAAAAAATCTCAATTTTTCCTGACGCTTATTGAGCAGGACAGTATTTATAGCTTTGACCAGGCGGTGGAGAAATACGACCTGCCGCCTACAACCGCAAACAGCCTGGCCTTTGGGATTGCAGAAAGTTCGGACCACCTGGCCCGCCAACCCGGGAGCTTCCTCCAGGAGTTCATTTCTACCGTCCCCTTTGCCATATTTTTCTTCTTACCATTCTTTACCATTGTCCTGTGGCTTATCTATATCCGTAAAAAATACACCTACACCGATAATCTGGTGTTTTCCTTTCACAGCCAATCCTTCTTCTTTATCTTGCTCATTGGTAGCTTTTTATTGGACTGGATTTTTGGCTGGAGGACCATCGGATACACCATTTTTATTTTTTCGGTCTACCTGTTTTTGTCCATGAAACGGTTTTATGGGCAAGGTTGGTTTAAAACTACCTTAAAGTACCTGTTTTTGAACACTGTTTTTGTTATATTGGCATGCATTGCGGCTATTGTATTTTTGATTGGCAGCGCTCTTACCTTTTAGAATATGAAAATGAACACTAAAGTCACCCGTGGGATTCGGGTTTCCGTCAAAACAAGTTTTGAGGGAACCTTTTTTAAGAATTACAAAATGCATTTTGCATTCGGGTATACGATTACCATAGAGAACCAGAGCACAGACTCCGTACAGCTCACCTCCAGGCACTGGGACATCTACGATGCCCTAAATGAGATGGAAGTCCTCGACGGTGAAGGCGTTATCGGGAAAAAGCCGGTTATTCGTCCCGGGGAATCCCACACGTATAGTTCGGGCTGCCTGCTCGCCTCCCCTATCGGGGCTATGAAAGGGTTTTACAATATGGTGAATCTCTCTTCTTCAGAAAAATTTCAGGTCTTTGTACCCACTTTTCGACTGAACGCGCCTTTTGCACTGAATTAGGAACTGATCACGCCGATTATTTGGTCAACCTCCAAATTATTTAATCTACTTCCGGAAATTTTCGAGGGTATCAGCGCTCACACCCGGCAATTACCCATTAATTAACCGTCCTGTAGGCGACCTCATACAAGGGCAGGAAACTTATCTGTTTTCAGCCGTTGCAGAGCGCAAGCTCTGTGAGAGAATACCTTGTATTTCGGTTTTCAAAAGGGCCTTTCGTTTCGTACCTTTGTCGGGATTTTATAATCCCTTAAATATTTGTCATGGGTAACGCATACTTTCAAGTCCCTCCGGCGGTCAACGAGCCGGTCAAGAGTTATGCCCCGGGTTCTGAGGAACGGGAGGCTGTACTGAAACAATACAAAGCTTATTACGACGGTTCCGCAGATATCCCCATGTGGATTGACGGGCAGGATGTACGCACCGGGAACACCAGGCCCATTTCACCCCCGCACGACCACCAACATCAGGTGGGACAATACCATACAGCCTCCAAAAAAGAGGCAGACCTCGCCGTAAAAACGGCACTTAAGGCCCGTTCGCGATGGGCGGATATGCCCTGGGAACAGCGCGCAGCTGTTTTTTTAAAGGCGGCCGACCTGATCGCAGGCCCTTACCGGGCTAAAATCAATGCAGCGACGATGATCGCCCAGTCCAAGACGGTCCACCAGGCTGAAATCGATGCAGCCTGTGAACTCATCGATTTTCTGAGGTTTAACGTCAGCTTTATGACCGACATCTATCAGGAACAACCTGAATCGGATGAGGGGATCTGGAACCGGGTGGAGTATCGTCCCCTTGAAGGGTTTGTCTATGCGATCACCCCTTTTAACTTCACCGCCATTGCGGGGAACCTTCCCGCCAGCGCGGCCCTTATGGGTAATGTTGTAGTATGGAAGCCGAGCGATCACCAGATATTTTCGGCCAAGGTCATCATCGATGTATTCCGGGAGGCCGGACTTCCGGATGGGGTTATCAACGCCATCTACGGGGATCCCGTCATGATTACGGAGACCATGCTCACGCACCCTGATTTTGCAGGGATTCACTTTACAGGTTCTACCACAGTCTTTAAAAGCTTGTGGAAACAGATCGGAGAAAATATCCACCGTTACAAAACCTATCCCCGGATTGTAGGGGAGACCGGCGGAAAAGACTTTATCATTGCCCATCCCACGGCAGCACCCAACCAGGTGGCCACGGCCATTACCCGGGGAGCTTTTGAATTGCAAGGTCAAAAGTGCAGTGCAGCCTCCAGGGTGTATCTGCCTAAATCTACAGCTGAGACGATCTTAAAACGCGTTAAGAGGGATGCGGCATCTATAAATAAACCCGGGTCGCCGGAAGACCTGAGCAATTTTGTGACCGCGGTCATCCACGAGGGTTCCTTTGATAAATTGGCGGGGTATATCGATCGGGCTAAAAAAGATGCTGAAGCCGAAATAATTGTCGGAGGCGGTTACGACAAGTCCAGGGGTTATTTTATCGAACCCACGGTTATCCTGACGACAGATCCGCATTATGTCACCATGGAAGAGGAACTCTTCGGACCGGTGGTTACCGTTTATGTATATGAAGATACGAAGTGGGAAGAAACCCTGGAACTGGTGGATCAAACCTCCGTGTACGCCCTTACCGGCGCCGTCCTCGCACAAGACCGGTATGCCATTACACAGGCGACAAAGGCACTTGAGAATTCCGCCGGAAACTTCTACATCAATGATAAGCCTACCGGAGCGGTAGTGGGTCAGCAACCTTTTGGCGGGGCGCGTGCCTCAGGTACCAATGATAAGGCGGGTTCTGCTCAAAACCTGATGCGCTGGGTGTCGCCCAGGCTGATCAAGGAGACTTTTGTCACCCCGGAGGATTACCGGTATCCGTTTCTGGGTTAGATTTTATCCCAATCAACTCTTCAGCCCCGCTTTTGCGGGGCTTTTTTACGCTTTTTACTATAGGGATCGGGGAGGTAAACCACTTTCTTTGTCTCGAAAAAAGGTTCTTTAAAATAAGTTGTTAATGGGAAGATTTGCGCCCTCGGATACGACTGCAGTTCCTCTGAAAGATCCCCGCCCTTTAAGTAGAGAATCCCGGGAGCCATAGCCGCTTCGTCGGGGTTCACAACCCCTTTCGGTTTCTTAATGCGACCCCGGGTCCAGTGCACAAAAGTCGGCATGGCCGCTACCGCCCGGCTCACGATAAAATCATAGGACCTGGTTAAGTCTTCTACCCGGCTCTGCAGGGCCGTAACATTGGAGAGGTCCAATCCGGCCACTACTTCTTCCACCACCCGGATTTTTTTTCCGATGGCATCCACAAGGGTAAACTGAGTATCGGGAAAAAGGATGGCCAGGGGGATTCCCGGGAAACCTCCGCCCGTACCCACATCGAGTACCTGCTGTCCCGGTTGAAATTCATAAACCTTAGCAATGCCCAGTGAGTGCAATACATGACGCAGGTATAATTCATCGATATCCTTTCTGGAAACCACATTGATTTTGGCGTTCCAATCCTTATAAAATCCTTCCAGAGCTCTGAACCGATCCTTTTGAATTTCGGATAAATTGGGAAAATAATGGAAGAGCGTTTCAGGTATCATGCTTATCTTTGTGCTTTACTGCCAAAAATACTACATTCGTTAGCAGGTCGAAAGGTTTGAAGTCCTTCGATCTTCCATAAATATCAAGTTTACTCATGCAAAATTCATCCATCCGCTTTTCAAGAACCGATTCACCCCAGTTTTTTAAGACCTTAAATAAGCGCGTCAATGCCTATTTCAAGGAGAATAAGATCAAAAAAACCGGGAATTGGCGTCTGTATTTGAAAGCCGCCATTATGTTTTCCCTGTTTTTTGCGCCCTACTTTATCATCCTGACACTGAATCTCCCGATGTGGGCCAACCTTTTGCTGACGCTCCTGATGGGTGTTGGAATGGCTGGTGTAGGCATGAATGTCATGCACGATGGAAATCACGGAACATTCTCTTCAAAGAAATGGGTCAATAAACTGATGGGTGGCAGTATATATATCCTCGCGGGCAATGTATACAACTGGCAGGTCCAGCACAACGTACTGCACCATACTTATACGAATATCCATGAGCACGATGAAGACCTCGAAGCAGGGAGAATCCTTCGGTTCTCACCCCACTCGAAGTGGCAAAAACACCATCGTTTTCAACACTTTTATTCCATCCTCCTCTATGGATTGCTGACTTTTAACTGGGCCATTACCACGGATTTTCAGCAAATGTATCGGTATACGAAAAGGAAATTGTCCTATGGGAAATTCCCTAATCCGGTTGTAAACTGGAGCGTACTTTTAATCACCAAACTGGTCTATGCCACAGTCTGGATCGTAATCCCCATGCTGGTATTGGATATCGCCTGGTGGAAAGTGCTTATTGGATTCTTCCTTATGCATTACGTCGCCGGGGTCATTCTCAGTGTGGTTTTTCAACTCGCGCACGTGGTGGACCACGCAGACATGCCCTTGCCTGAAAAAGATGGCAGCATGAAAAACAGCTGGGCCATCCACCAGTTAAAGACCACCGTGAATTTCGGGACCCGCAACCGGATCGTCAATTGGTTTACCGGGGGACTGAATCACCAGGTAGAACACCATATTTTCCCGAATATTTCACACATCCATTACACAAAAATTGCTGAAATCGTCAAACAAACGGCCCGGGAGTACAACCTCCCTTATAATGAGTATCAGACCACACGCAAGGCCATTATTTCGCATTTTCGACACCTGAAGGAACTCGGGAAAAAACCGGACTTTCAGTTGCAATAACCCCGTGCCTTTATGAAATCGTACCTCTCCGACCGCATTAACGGCATGTCTACTTCGGCTACCCTGGCAATGGCTGCCAAGGCCCGTGAGCTCAGGAATGAAGGAAAAGACATTATTGGGCTAAGCCTGGGCGAACCGGATTTTAATATTCCGGATTTTATCAAGGAAGCCGCTAAAGAGGCGATCGATCAGAACTACAGCAGTTATTCCCCGGTGGACGGGTATGCAGACCTCAAAAACGCGATTGCTCAGAAGTTCCAGCGGGATAATGCCCTGGAGTATACCCCTGCGCAAATTGTAGTATCTACGGGTGCCAAACAATCCCTGGCCAATGTGGCGATGGTGCTCTTAAACCCGGGAGATGAAGTAATCCTGCCCGCCCCATACTGGGTCAGTTACCGCGACATCGTGAAACTCGCCGGGGGAATCCCGGTAGAGGTCCCCACAGATATTGCTTCCGACTTTAAAATGACCCCCGAACAACTCCGCACTGCGATTACCCCAAAGACCAAGATGATATGGTACAGCTCCCCCTGCAACCCAAGCGGATCTGTGTACAGCCGTGAAGAACTCGCGGGCCTGGGGGAAGTGCTGCGCGAACATCCAGGAATTTTTGTGGTCTCTGACGAGATCTACGAACACATTAATTTTAGGAGCGAACACGCGAGTATCGCCGCCGTAGATGGTATGTACGACCGTACGATAACGGTCAATGGAGTATCCAAAGCTTTTGCCATGACCGGTTGGCGTATCGGTTATATTGGCGCCCCGGAATGGATTGCACGTGCCTGTACAAAGTTTCAAGGGCAGATCACCAGCGGGGCCAATGCCATTGCACAGCGGGCTACTATTGCTGCCCTGCAAGCTCCGGTTTCCCGGATTCAGTTTATGATCGATGAGTTTTTGCAACGCAGGGACCTTATCCTCAAACTACTTTCGGAGATTAAAGGTTTTCGGGTAAATGTCCCCGAAGGGGCCTTTTATGTTTTTCCCGACATCTCTGCTTTTTTTGGGAAGGAACTCCGGGGGCGTACTATAGCCAATGCATCAGACTTCGCACTGTATCTGCTCGAGGAGGCCAATGTGGCGACGGTGACTGGAGATGCATTCGGAAATCCGAATTGCATCCGCATTTCTTATGCCGCGTCGGAAAAGGAGATCCGCGAAGCGGTTCGTCGGATTGCCGAAGTAGTCTGATACGCTTCGGAATCACCCCTTAGAATCATCTGGAGCACAAAATTTCAGAGTTCGCAATGACCCCTGGAAAACACCAATACCTTCTGGCTAATTTCTAAAGTGTGCTACCCTCAATAGAAATTTAAATCCGTTTCCAGAAATAGGGCGTTAGCAGGATCAGCACCGTAAAGAGTTCCAGCCGCCCGGCAAGCATCAGGAAACAACACCACCATTTTCCCAGTGCGGGCAAGCCATTAAAATTGCTCAAAGGGTTTAGACTGCCGAAGGCGGGGCCTACATTCCCAAGGGAAGAGGCGGCTCCCCCGATTGCAGAGGTAAAATCCAGCCCCAAAAAACCCAGTACAAGTGCACCTATAATAAACAGCAACATGTACAAAACAAAAAACGCAATGACATTGTAAACGATATGCTCCGAAACTGTTTTGCCGTTAAAACGCACGGGGATGATTGCATTCGGATGCAGGGTACGTTTAAATTCCAACAGGCCATTTTTTATAATCAGGATATGCCGCATCACCTTGATACCCCCGGCAGTGGATCCGGCGGAGCCCCCTGCGAACATCAGTCCAAAAAATACGATCGTCAAAAATGAGGTCCAGGCTGTAAAATCGGCCGTGACAAAACCCGTGGTGGTGATCACGGCGATCACCTGGAATAAGCCATGGCGAAAGGCGCTCTCCAGCGAGCCATACACCATCGGATAGTAATCGGAAACAGGGACGTCCGCCCTGAAATAAATCACCGCGGTTACCATCAGGGCAAAAATTCCGATAAAGATGGTAAAGTACTTGAATTCTTCATCCCGTATCACCTTTTGCACCCGTCCCTTAAAGGCAAAATAACTGAGGACAAAGTTGGTTCCTGCCAGGAACATAAATAATATAATGATATACTGGATCATGGGTTGGTCACTCCAGTAGGCAACGCTGGCATTTTTTGTAGAAAACCCCCCCGTGGATAAGGTGGAAAGCGCATGGTTCACTGCATCGAAAAAAGACATGCCGGCGAGTTTAAGCAAGAGGGTTTCTGCAACGGTATAGCCGAGGTAGATAAACCACAGGCGTTTTGCAGTATCGGTAATCCGCGGGTGTAATTTATCGCCTGCCGGGCCGGGTGCCTCTGCAGCAAAGAGCTGCATCCCGCCTATTCCCAGGAGTGGGAGTATGGCTATGGCCAGGACAATAATCCCCATGCCCCCAATCCAGTGTGTAAGGCTCCTCCAGAACAATATCCCTTCCGGCATGGATTCGATGTCATCCAAAATGGAGGCTCCTGTAGTCGTATACCCGGACATGGTTTCAAAAAACGCATTGGTGATTCCTGGAATACTCCCTGATAAGATATACGGAAGTACGCCGGAAGCAGACATAATAATCCAGCCGAAAGCGACAATGATATACCCCTCTTTTCGCTTAACTTCCTTCTTATGCCCCCGGGTCAGATACATTGCGATGGTACCCACTATTAAAGTAGTGACAGCCGCAACGCTGATACCCAGGGTAGCTCCGTCGGCATAAAGTCCGCTCACCAGGGCCGCCAGCACCATAAAGCCGCCGTTAAAAAGCAACAGCAGCCCCATAAGGTGTATTATGATTTTTGAATTCAGGCCCATATTACAGGAACAGCTTTTCGATCTCCGGGATCGCATTGGGCAGACAGCACACCACCACGCGGTCTCCTTCCTCAATCCGGAAATCACCCAGGGCGATAATGCCCGTATCATTCCGGATAACGCCCCCTATACTGGCTTCACGCGGGAAATCCATTTCCCGGATAAGGGCCCCGGCGACTTCCGAAGTCGGTTTGACCACGAATTCGAGTATCTCTGCATTCAGGTTATTCAAACGGGTAAGGGCAACTACCTCCCCCCTTCTGACGTACCGGAATATATTGTTGGCGGCAAGAAGCTTCTTATTTATTAAGGTATCTACGCCTATGGACTGTGAAATCTGAAAATAATCCATGTTTTCTACCAGGGCGATGGTCTTTTTTATGTGTTTGGACTTCGCGACCAGGCAGGACATAATATTGGTTTCGGAATTCCCGGTTACCGCTATAAAAGCATCCATGGATTCCAGACTCTCCTCCTCCAGAAGCTCGACATTCCGACAATCTCCATTAATTACAAGGGCATTGGGCAACATATCGGCCACTTCAAAAGCCTTGTTTTTATCTTTTTCGATGATCTTTACATTAAACCGCTTCTCGCAAAGATCCCGTGCCGCTTTAGTACCCACCTTGCTGCCTCCTAAAATCATCACATTGCGAATTTCCTCTTTCTTTTTACCTGTGAGTTTATAAAGCTCATCCATGCCCGTGCGGTCCGTGATAAAATAAACCTGGTCCTCCTCCTTGAATTCGGTATCTCCCCTGGGGATAAGCGTAAACTGGGTTCCACGACGCTGCATGGCAATAGGCATAAAATGCAATTCAGGGAAAATAAGGGCAGCCTCCTGAACCGTTTTACCCACGAAAGGAGCCGACTTTGGCAGCGATACCCCGACCATGATAAGCAGGCCGTCTTCAAATTCATAGGTATCGTTAAAGGCGGACTGGCTCAGCAGCAGGTTAATCTCCGCAGCGGCGAGTTCTTCAGGTGAAATCAGCTCGTCAATACCGAGTTCCGAAAATTTTATCCGGTCTTTGTATTCCACAAATTCTGTGTTGGAAATACGTGCAATGGTCTTTTTGGACCCCAGTTGCTTGGCGAGCAGGCAGAGGGTAATATTGGTCGTTTCCGAAGAGGTAACCCCAATAACCAGATCTGATTTACCCACCTGTGCGTCATTGAGAATCGAAATACTGGTAGCATCCCCCTTGAGTACCCGGATATCCAGATGTCCTTCCGCATAGGATAGACTCTCCTTATCCGTATCGATCAGTGTTATATCCTGGGACTCGTATGAAAGTAGTTTGGCGAGGTGAAATCCAACCTCTCCTGCGCCAGCGATGATAATTTTCATTCAGTATAGCATTGGTACGGGCAAACAAAAACCCTGAGCAATGTGAAGTAAACAGCCTTTTAAAACAGTAGGTAGCCTCTGAAAACACTGCGGGGCAAAATTACAGATTTTTACAATTCCACCCTAAACAAGCCCCTTAGAATTTAAAAGGTTCCCACCGCTGTTAGAGGCTCACGTCCGCCCATTGTCCTATCTTTGCACTTCAATTCGTCTGCCATGGCCAAACAGGTACTTCCCTACAAAGACTCGGACCAGAACAAAAAGGAACAGGTACGACAGATGTTCGATACCATTTCCGGAAAATACGATGGCCTCAACCGGCTGATCACCTTCGGCACAGATACTTTTTGGCGAAAACGACTTATTCGACTGGTCAGTAGCCAGAACCCGGATTCCGTATTGGATATTGCCACAGGCACCGGAGATTTGGCGCTTGCTTTCGGCAATACCGCCGCCAAGGAAATCGTCGGGTTGGACCTCTCCCCGGGTATGCTGGAGATCGGCAAGAAAAAAGTCGTCTCCAGGGGACTGCAGCAAAAAATAAATATGGTTTTGGGAGATAGTGAAGCCCTGGAATTTGAAGATCAGTCCTTCGATGCGGTAACGGTTGCTTTTGGGGTTCGGAACTTTGAGAACCTGGAAAAGGGCCTCTCTGAAATCCACAGGGTACTAAAACCCGGGGGTATACTGGCTATACTGGAAACCTCGGTTCCGGAGAAGAAATTCTTTAAATGGGGGTATCAACTCTACGGCAAATACGCCCTTCCGGTTCTCGGAAAACTATTTTCGGCCGAAGGAACGGCCTATTCCTATCTCTCGGAGTCCGCGGCCGCCTTTCCATACGGGGAGGAATTCAACAATATTTTAGGGAAAATCGGGTTTATAGGTATGAAACACGAGCCTCAAACTTTTGGGGTTGCCACAATTTACACCGCCACAAAATAAGGTATGAGACATATCTGGTTGCTCTTTATGGCCCTGGCGTTGGGCCAACCGGTAAGCGCTCAGTTTAACGAAAAGCCGATTCTCAATCTGCAGAATGAGGACCTGGCACGTTTTAACTGGGGGTATTTTCTGGGCTTTAACCAGTATGATTTTAAGTTTGAATACAAGAATGACCTCGACCCAACCGATAACCTGGTCAGCAAATCCTTCGGGTTCAATGTGGGCTTGATCGGGGAAATGCGCATCAACGAGTTTTTGGACCTGCGTTTTGAACCCGGGCTTTTCTACACCCAACGGGACATTGGATTTCCCGGTTTTTCATCTGAAGAGGACGCCATACGCGAGGTGAGTTCAACCTATATAAATTTTCCTCTATTGCTAAAAGTCAGCACCCGGAGGCTCGGGAATTTCAAACCCTTTGTAATCGGCGGATTCGGGGCAGCCCTCAATTTAGGCAGCCAGGAAGATTCCCCTGATGATAACAGCAGTGGGACTTTTCGGATGAAGCGACAGGTTTACAACTACGAAATCGGGTTTGGTGTCGACTTTTACCTCGAATACTTTAAATTTTCACCCTCGATCCGCGGGGTTTTTGCCCTTACCGATGAACTCCTCCGGGATGAAGATCCGAACAGTCCCTGGACCGGGAACATCGAATCGATGAAGACCCGGGGTATATTTGTGAATTTTACCTTTGAGTAAAGGGTTGTTGCTTTCTGAGCTCGTACATTAAAATCCCAGTTGCCACTCCAACGTTCAGACTTTCCGCCCCGGGATTTGCAAAAGGCCTGATATTCAGGGCTTCTTTCAAATTATCCTTGAGATCCGGGTTAATACCGTGAGACTCGCTCCCCATCAGCAGGATACCTTCCTTTGGAAAGGAAAAGGTGGAAGCCGAAACCCCATCCATATCCGCGCCGAATACCGGGAGGCCACTTTCTGCGAATGCAAGCCCCAACGGGAGGTAATGTACCTGAACCCGAGCCAGGGAGCCCATACTGGCCATCACGACTTTGGGATTAAAGCAGTCCACTGAATCCGGGGAACAGAGTATTTCCCGAATGCCGAACCAGTCACACAGGCGAATAATGGTGCCCAGATTACCCGGATCGCGTAACCGATCCAAAGCGAGGATCCACCCTTGGTATTCAGGAGGCCTTTCCGCGGGGATTTCAAAAACGCCAAGGACCTGATTGGGTTGTTTGAGGGTACTGACAGACTTTAATTCCTTTTCCGATATGGGCTGTGCCGATGGAAACTGGCCCATTCTTGAAGTGCTGTAGAGGTGGGTGGGTTTCCACCCGGCATCCATAAGAGTTTCCACCACCTTCACCCCCTCAGCCAGGAAGAAGCCGCTCAGACTCCTCTGCTTTTTTTGATGCAGACTCTTTATAAATTTTAATTCCCTTTTGGCAACCATTCAAATAATGTAATTTTGACTCGTATGAAGGCCCGCCGGCACGTTGTGAAACTCCCTGCTAAAATAGGATTAATCCTGATTGGACTGAGTTTTTTCTCCTGCAACGTCCTGAAAAGGGTGGAGCCGGATGAACTCCTGCTCACGGATTTTGAAATCTACGCCGACAGTGTAAAAACCCCAAACTCCGATGTAGAAAGCCTTGTGAGCCAGCGACCTAATGGAAAGGTACTCGGAATCCCGCTTAAACTGCATGTGTACAACCTGGCCAAACCCAACCCGGATTCGGCTTATCAGGATTGGCTATATCGCAAAGAAAAACGCTACGACCGCCTCGAAGGGGTACTCTCTCAAAAACAGGTAGAGCGATTGGGGGAGTCTTTTTTTGTCTCCGGCCTGAGTAATGGATTAAAAAAGGCGGGGGAAGCTCCCGTAATACTGGACAGCAGCCTGACCCAGAAATCCCTGGATCGGATTCGTGCCTATTACAACACCAAGGGGTATTTCAACAATACAGGAAGTGTTCAGGTAGACACTACCGGGAACCAAAGAGTGGCTACCCGATATAACATCGACCTGGGAAGTCCCTATATGATCGATACCATCACCTATCGGTTTTCTTCCCCGGATATCGATTCTATTTATGCCCTGCACAAAGAAGAATCCCTTGTCCGGATAGGGGAACAGTTTGACCTGGCCGCCTTTACAGCAGAGCGGAAACGACTTACAGACCTTTTCCGAAATACGGGAATCTGGAACTTCCAGGAGAGCACCATTAGCTACGACATTTTAAGGGACACCATCCTGGCCCGGGATGATCAACAGATGGAGGTGGAGCTCAATATCGAAAACCCACGCCAGAGGGACGGAGAGGATGCTCCACCCTACCGGGTCCACCGGATTGACTCGGTCAATATTTTTGTCGACCATTCCTTTACAGATCAGCGGGATTCACTAAAATTTGTGGTAGAGGATAATTTTAAAATCTACTACAAGGGTAAATTGCGTTATAAACCCAAAGCCCTTCGAAATGCCGTTTTTCTGGAACAGGGTCAGGTGTATCGGGAAATTGACCGCGTGCGCACCTACAGGCAAATCAACAACCTGAACACCTTCCGGTATCCGAACATAGAACTGGTAGAACAGGGAGAAGATTTACTGACGACCAACATCTATCTGTCCGCCCGGCCGAAAAACTCCCTGAGTGTCGATTTCGACGTGATTCACTCCAATATACAGCGTATCGGTATCGGTATGGGGGCCGCCCTGGTCACCCGAAACGTGTTCGGGGGAGCGGAGACCCTCAGCCTCAATGGACGGGCGACATTCGGTCTGTTGAGTGACGAATCCCTCACAAGGGATTTCTTTACAGAGATTTCGGCCGATATCAGCCTTATCTTCCCGCGTATCTGGATGTTTTCTTTTCTCAACGCCCAACGCCTTGTCCCGAGTTATATGCTGCCCCAGTCCAAAATTACATTGGGGACCAGTTACCAAAACAATATCGGGCTGGACAAGCAAACCCTGAACCAGCTCCTCTCCTACACCTGGAGCCCGAATGATCTTACCCGGAATGTTTTCGAACTCCTCAACATTGAATACGTCAGGAACCTGAATCCGGAAAACTTCTACAACGTCTACCAGAGCACCTATGACCGCCTGGATGACATAGCGACTGAGCCCGAGTTTGTGAATAACCCGGATCTCGTGGATTTCTATGAACCGACTGATGACCCCAACGATCCCCTCCAACTCATTATCCCCGAGGGAACCACAGGCTTTACCAATGCCATTCTGGACGGTGAGGTAGTCCCGCAAGATCCGGACACCTTCGGGGACGTCTTCCGTATTGAAGAGCGGAGGATCCGGCTGACGGAGAACAACTTAATTTTTTCCTCGAACTACCAGTTTACCCAAAACAACCAAAACGGTATTAACGACAGGAGTTTTCACCAGTTCCGATGGCGGATTGAAAGTGCCGGGAATGTCTTGTCTGCCCTGGGGGGCCTCTTTTCCTTTGACAAAAATGAAAACGGTCAGCGCCTCTTTTTGGGCGTTCCCTATTCCCAATACGTCAAAACGGAAGTGGAATACATCAAACATTGGGAACTTACCGCTACAAACGTCCTTGCATTCCGTTCCTTTGCCGGGATCGCTATTCCATACGGGAACGCAGATAATATTCCTTTTGTCCGGAGTTATTTCGCAGGGGGTGCCAACGATAACCGGGCCTGGTTCCCGTATTCCCTGGGGCCGGGAAGCACGGATAACATCAATGACTTTAACGAGGCTAACTTTAAGCTGGCCTTTAACCTGGAGTACCGCTTTCCCGTTGTAGGAGATCTTAAGGGTGCCCTGTTTACCGATGTAGGGAACATTTGGAATGTATGGGATCAAACCACTTTGGATTCTGCAACGTTCAGCGGATTCCGGTCCTTACAGGATATCGCTGTGGGCACGGGATTCGGCCTGAGGTATGATTTTTCCTTTTTTGTATTCAGGGCAGACTTAGGGTTTAAAACCTATAATCCTGCCCGAATTCCATCCGAAAGATGGTTTGCGGAATACAACTTTGCCAATTCCGTACTGCAGATCGGGATCAATTATCCTTTTTAACACTGATTATTTATTACTTTTGCCTCAATTAATTATTCTCTTTAAGACCTGATCTATGGGCCATTCAATCAAGCCGGGAGTAGCCACCGGAGACGAAGTACAGGAAATTTTCAGATTTGCCAAGGAAAAAGGGTTCGCCCTGCCGGCAGTCAATGTCATCGGATCGGACAGCATCAATGCCGTTATGGAGACAGCGGCCCAGCTCAACGCCCCGGTAATCATTCAGTTCTCCAATGGAGGTGCACAGTTTAATGCTGGAAAGGGGCTTTCCAATGATGGGCAGCAGGCGGCCATCCTCGGGGCCATCGCCGGTGCCAAACACATTCACCAGCTCGCTGAAGCCTATGGAGCCACCGTTATATTACACACAGATCACTGTGCCAAAAAGCTACTGCCCTGGATCGATGGCCTGCTCGATGCAAGCGAGGAATATTATAAGGAAAAAGGGAAATCCCTCTTCAGTTCCCATATGATCGACCTCTCTGAGGAACCCATAGAGGAAAATATCGAAATCTGTAAAACCTACCTGGAGCGCATGCATAAAATGGACATGACCCTGGAGATAGAACTCGGCATAACCGGAGGGGAGGAAGATGGCGTGGACAATTCCGATGTGGATGATTCCAAGCTCTATACCCAACCTGAAGAAGTGGCCTATGCCTACGAGGAGCTTTCCAAAGTAAGTCCCCGCTTTACCATCGCGGCGGCGTTTGGAAATGTACACGGGGTTTACAAACCCGGTAACGTCAAACTCACTCCCAAAATCCTAAGGAACTCCCAGGAGTACCTCAGTAAAAAACACGGGGTGGGCCACAACCATATTGACTTTGTTTTTCACGGGGGTTCGGGTTCCACCCTTGAAGAAATCAGGGAAGCCATTGGGTACGGGGTGATCAAAATGAATATCGATACGGATCTGCAGTATGCTTTTATGGAGGGTATCCGCGACTATATGGGTGCCAAAAAAGACTATCTGAAGGCCCAGATCGGAAACCCGGATGGAGATGACCAGCCCAATAAAAAGTTTTACGATCCAAGGGTATGGCTGCGGGAAGGTGAAAAGACCTTTGTCAAGCGACTCACGAAAGCCTTTGAAGATCTCAACAACGTAAATACACTATAATTGCAGGGTAACGAAGAATCACTAAAAGACGAACATATGTCATCTTGGTTTCGAAGAAAGGAAAAAGGGATTCAGACCTCCACAGAAGAGAAAAAAGACACCCCCAAGGGGTTGTGGTATAAATCTCCAACGGGAAAAATCATTGAATCGGAAGACCTTGCCGAGAATTACTGGGTAAGTCCAGAGGATGATTACCACGTGCGTATCGGCAGCACAGAGTATTTCCAGATCCTCTTCGACGACAATACCTTTAAGGAACTCGACGAAAACCTCACTTCGAAAGACCCCCTTAAATTCGAGGATACGAAGAAGTATGCCGACCGCCTCAAACAGGCGCAAAAGAAAACCGGGTTAAAAGATGCCGTCCGCACCGCAGTGGGAAAATCCATGGGTAAAGATATGGTTATCGCCTGTATGGATTTCGCCTTTATCGGAGGATCTATGGGAAGTGTTGTTGGAGAGAAAATCGCAAGGGCCATCGCGTATAGCATCAAAAAGAAGTTGCCTTTTGTGATGATCTCCAAATCGGGGGGAGCCCGGATGATGGAGGCAGCCCTTTCACTGATGCAATTGGCAAAAACCTCAGCAATGCTCGCCCAGCTGGCCGAAGCAAAATTACCTTATATCTCCCTGTGTACGGATCCTACCACCGGTGGTACGACGGCATCCTATGCCATGCTCGGGGATATAAATATCGCAGAACCCGGAGCCCTGATCGGTTTCGCAGGCCCCAGGGTAGTCAAAGAAGCCACCGGAAAGGACCTTCCGGCTGACTTTCAGACGTCTGAGTTTGTCCTGGAACATGGTTTTCTGGATTTTATCGTCCACAGGACCCAGTTGAAGGGGAAAATCAACCTCTATCTGGATTTGATTCAAAACCAACCGATCCGTCACGAAGTGGCGGTCTGATGCCCCCGGAACCCCATTTTAACCTTCTCTGCTGATCTGGCGCGCACCAAGTAGTATTAATCACCAGTAGACATAAAGTTCACGAATAAAATGTGTATCTTTGCGCCCTGATTGAAAATCAATCGGATACATAAAAATCATTTACAACAATATTGGCATGTATTTAACCAAAGAAATTAAGACCGACATTTTTAAGAAACATGGCGGTTCTGAAACAAACACAGGTTCCACAGAGGGCCAGATAGCTTTGTTCACCCACCGAATCAACCACCTGACGACGCACCTGAAAAGGAATCAGAAAGATTTCAATACAGAGCGTTCCCTGGTGATGCTGGTAGGTAAGCGCAGAAGCCTCCTGGATTACCTCAAGAAGAAGGATATTGAGAAATACCGGATTCTGATCAAGGAACTCAACATTCGAAAATAACCGATACAGGGGAGTCTTTTTTGGCTCCCCTGTTTCTATTTGCACCCCTAAACAGGATATACCTGTACAGGGCTCTGTCCCAAAAGTCCTTACCTGTTAAGGCAACTTAAAAGGCTCACTTCCGGTTTTTCATTGGTCGACCTGCACAACAACACAACCCAGACCGTCCGGTAAGACGGGAGACCTTTGTTTAATTCAAATGCCCTAGGGCACTTATTAATTACTTTCTAATGATTCCAAAAACATTTCGAGAGGTCATCGACCTGGGAGACGGTAGGGAAATTTCTATCGAAACAGGAAAACTGGCCAAACAAGCCCACGGTTCTGTCGTGGTCCAATCCGGTAAATGTATGTTGCTTTGTACGGTAGTGTCCAACTACAAGCAGAGCGACGTTGATTTTTTACCCCTCACTGTAGATTACCGCGAAAAATTCGCGGCTTCCGGGAAATACCCGGGAGGATTCTTTAAAAGGGAAGCGCGGCCGAGCAACGGAGAAATCCTGACCATGCGTTTAGTCGACCGGGTATTACGCCCTCTTTTTCCAAAGGATTATCACGCTGAGACTCAGGTGATGATTCAATTGATGTCTCATGACGACGACGTTATGCCAGATGCCATGGCGGGTCTGGCCGCTTCCGCAGCTATCCAGCTTTCGGATTTCCCATTTGAATGTGCTATTTCCGAGGTCCGTGTCGGACGGGTGAATGGCGAACTGATCATCAACCCTACACGCGCCCAGCTTCAGGAATCTGACATCGAAATGGTCGTTGGAGCCTCAGCGGATTCAGTAATGATGGTAGAAGGGGAAATGAGTGAGATTTCCGAAGAAGAAATGGTAGAAGCGATCCGCTTCGCCCATGAAGCCATCAAAGAGCAGTGTGCCGCTCAGATCCGACTTTCGGAGGCTGTAGGCCGCAAAGAAGTTCGGGAATACGACCAGGAAAGCGAAAACGCGGATCTGGAAAAACAGATCCACGAAATGGCTTACGACAAGGTCTACGCCATTGCCAAAGCGGGTTCTGCCAAGCACGAAAGAAGTGAGGCCTTTTCAGCCCTTAAGGAGGAAATCAAAGCCTCGTTTGACGATGCTACACTTGAGGAACACGGTGAACTGATCTCAAAATACTATTACAAAGCTGAGAAAGATGCCATCCGGAGTTTGGTTCTGGAAGAAGGGCTTCGCCTGGACAGTCGGAAGACCGATGAAATTCGTCCGATCTGGTGTGAGGTGGATTACCTGCCTTCAACCCATGGTTCGGCCATTTTTACCAGGGGTGAAACTCAGGCACTGGCTACCGTTACCCTGGGTACTTCAAGGGATGCCAGCATAATCGATATGCCTTCCTTTGAAGGAGAGGAGACCTTTTACCTCCATTACAACTTTCCGCCTTTCTGTACTGGGGAAGCGCGTCCGATTCGCGGGACATCCCGTCGGGAGATCGGTCACGGAAACCTGGCCCAAAGAGCTTTAAAAGGGAGTATCCCAGCAGACTGGCCTTATACGATTCGTATAGTATCAGAAGTCCTGGAAAGTAATGGTTCCTCTTCCATGGCCACCGTATGTGCCGGAACCATGGCCCTTATGGATGCAGGGGTAAGTATTGAAAAACCCGTTTCCGGAATTGCCATGGGTCTGATCACCAATACGGAAACCGGCAAATACGCCGTACTATCCGATATTCTTGGGGATGAAGATCACCTTGGTGATATGGATTTCAAAGTCACGGGAACCTCAGATGGAATTACCGCCTGCCAGATGGATATCAAGGTTAAAGGGCTGTCCTATGAGATTTTAGTGAAGGCCCTGCAACAGGCCCGGGAAGGTCGTCTTCATATTCTGGAGAAACTGACGGAAACTATCCCTGCTGCCAACGCGGATGTGAAACCTCACGCCCCGAAAATGGTCAATGCTGTAATTGCCAACGATTACATCGGCGCCCTGATCGGACCCGGAGGTAAAGTGATTCAGGAACTTCAAAAAGAAACCGGAACTACAATCGTTATCAACGAAGATCCGGTAACCGGAGAGGGGCTTGTTGAAATCCTCGGGACGGACCAAAAAGGTATCGACCAGGTTCTGGCTAAAATAGATTCGATCACCTTCAAACCTGAAGAGGGAAGCGTTTACGAAGTAAAAGTCATCAAACTTCTTGACTTCGGTGCTGTTGTTGAATATTTGGAAGCCCCTGGAAATGAAGTATTGCTGCACATCTCGGAGCTGGCGTGGGAACGTACCGATAAGGTTACCGACGTGGTGAATATGGGAGATGTCTTTGATGTAAAGTATATGGGAACCGACCCGCGTACCCGCAAGGACAAAGTGTCCAGAAGGGCGCTTTTACCAAAACCGGAAGGCTATGTAGAGCGTCCGCCAAGGAGACGGGATGGTGGCGGAAACCGCGACCGAAATGACCGCAATGGCCGAAGACCTCAGCGTTCGCGCTCTTAGGCATAAACTCTGTTAATTTAATAAACCCCTGATAATCAGGGGTTTTTTCTGTTTATAACCCCAGTATTTTAAATTTTCGGAACCTGTGTGTAACTTTTTAACAACTTTATACGTATAACTAAAGGCAGTACCCCAACAACCAGAACTAAAACCGAAGAAAGTACGATGAGGCAGCTAAAAATTACAAAGCAGG
>NZ_JBAVZJ010000149.1:0-3527 GCF_049588695.1 Robiginitalea sp. | reverse complement strand
GGCCATGGGATGCCATTCCATCCGGGTCAATCTATCCGGGAGCAGTGATCCGGAGACCTGGGTGCCCAATTCTGTAGACGGGCTTAAAGGTTTAGCTACATATGCCCGCGCTAAAAACATTAACATCCTGGTGGAGAATCACGGAGGGCTTTCCTCCAATGCCGCTTTGCTGACCCAGGTAATGCGGGAGGTCAATATGGAGAATTGCGGAACCCTGCCGGATTTTGGTAATTTTTGTATCCGAAGGAAAGATCCGTCAGATTGGCAAGCAGGATGTGCTGAAGAATACGACCGTTACAAAGGTGTCCGGGAATTGATGCCCTTTGCAAAGGCTGTCAGCGCCAAATCCCATAATTTTAATGCATCCGGAGATGAAATAGACACCGACTATGTACAGATGCTTCAGATCGTAAAAGATGCGGGATATACCGGATTTGTTGGGGTTGAATATGAGGGTAAGGTGCTCAGTGAGGAAGAGGGAATAATCGCCACGCGGGAGCTGCTTCTCAAAGCGGCAAAAAAGGTCTCCTAAGACCGAAAACATTATGAAGGCATTTTTCCATCAGGCATTTGATTATAATTACCATTCGAACAAGCAACTGATTACCCTTTGTTCCGGACTTAAAACCATTCCCGAGCGGAGTAATGCCCTTTTAAACCATATCCTAAACGCCCATCACATTTGGAATTCCAGAATTATGGAACAGTCTTCCGAATTCGGGGTATGGCAGGTGCACGAGCCACAGGCATGGGAAGAAATCCATTATGACAACCAACGAAATTCATTCGAAATCATAACCAATACCGATTTTTGGGAAGGGCGTATCAAATACGAAGACTCTGAAGGAAAGCACTATACCAGGAGTTTGCAGGACATTCTTTTCCACATCATCAATCATTCCACCCATCACAGGGGGCAGGTCCTCATGGATTTTCGGGCCAACGGTATCGAGCCCCCAACACAGGATTACATTTATTACAAACGCTAAACCAACACCTCATGAAATCAACCGTTAAATTTCAACTCTCCCTGATGATGTTCCTGGAATTCTTTATCTGGGGCGGGTGGTTTGTAACCCTTGGGACCTTTTTAGGGGACAACCTCAAGGCCGACGGAGGTGAGATTGCCATGGCATTTTCCACACAATCCTGGGGTGCCATTATCGCGCCCTTTATCATTGGGTTGATTGCGGATCGCTATTTTAACGCGGAACGGATTCTCGGGGTCCTTCACCTGCTGGGAGCCGTTTTGATGTATCAAATGTATACTTCTGTTGATTTTGCAAACTTCTACCCTTATGTGCTGGGGTATATGATCATATATATGCCTACACTGGCTTTGGTGAATTCCATTTCTTTTAATCAAATGAAAGATCCGGCCAAGGAGTTTTCCCTGGTAAGGGTATTTGGCACCATCGGTTGGATTGTGGCCGGACTGCTGATCAGTTACGTTTTTCTTTGGGATTCCCCTGAGGCCCGTGCCGAAGGAATGTTAAAGAACACTTTTTTACTGGTAGCCATTGCCTCTGCCTTTCTTGGGCTGTTCAGTTTTTTCCTGCCCAAAACCCCGCCAACTGCGGACCGGAATGAGAAGGTGGGGATATCTACCCTTCTCGGGCTGGACGCACTGAAATTACTGAAGGATCGTAATTTTTTGATCTTTTTTGTCTCCTCCATCCTCATCTGTATCCCCCTGGCTTTTTACTATCAGAATGCCAACCCCTTCCTCTCGGAAATAGGGGTAGATAACCCCACCGGGAAAATGACCATAGGCCAGGCTTCTGAGGTACTCTTTATGCTTTTGCTCCCCTTTTTCTTTAAAAAATTCGGATTTAAGAAGACGATTATGGCTGGAATGCTGGCATGGACCGTTCGCTATCTCCTTTTTGCTTACGGCAATGCCGGGGATTTGGCGTTTATGCTTATTCTCGGCATCGCCCTTCATGGGATTTGCTATGATTTCTTTTTCGTTTCCGGACAAATTTACACGGATTCAAAAGCGGGAGAAAAATATAAAAGTGCCGCACAGGGGCTCATTACACTCGCTACCTACGGTCTGGGGATGCTCATCGGGTTTTGGGTTGCCGGAAAGATTTACGATATGAACCTCCTCTCTGAGAATGTTCACGACTGGAACAGCATTTGGACCTTCCCGGCCCTGTTTGCGCTGGGGGTATCTGTGCTCTTTGCCCTGTTCTTTAAAAATGAGGTAATTGAATACAAAAATTAATATAGAAGCTTAAATTATGCCAAAGAAAATTCGTCTGGGAATCCTTGGGGGCGGTGGTGACTCGCTGATCGGGATTCTGCACAGGGTAGCCGCCCATATGTTTGATAATTATGAAATTGTGGGGGCCGTTTTCAGCCCTGACCACCAGGAGAGCCTGGATTTTGCCAATGAAATAGACATCCCCTTAAATCGCATTTATACGGATTTCGATACCCTGATAGCTGAAGAACTGAAATTGCCAGAATCAGAGCGAATTCAGGTGTGTTCGGTGCAAACGCCGAATTTTTTGCACTTCCCTATGGCCAAAAAGCTTTTGGACAACGGTTTTCATGTGATTTGTGAAAAACCGATGACCACCACCTATGAGGAAGCCAAAATTCTTCGGGATGCCCATCAAAAGGCCGGAACCGTTTTTGCGGTAACACACACCTATACCGGGTATCCTATGGTACGTCAAATGCGGGAACTGGTGCGATCGGGCGCCCTGGGTAAGATCCATAAAGTAGATGCCCGATATTATCAGGGATGGATTAACCCGATTATCCACGATGCCGAAAAGCGGAAGTCCGTCTGGAGACTCGACCCGACCAAAGCAGGGATCAGTTCCTGTATGGGGGATATAGGAGTGCACGCCTTTAATATGATTGAATACACCACGGGGCTGCAGATTGAGTCCCTTTTGTGTGACTTTAATTATTTGTACCAGGACAATGTGATGGATGTGGACGGCACCGTGCTCATACGGATGGGAGACCACGTAAAAGGGGTGATACGGGCCAGCCAGGTGGCTACCGGTGAAGAAAACGGGTTGGCCATCCGGATTTACGGAGAGAAAGGCGGCCTTGTCTGGGAACAGGAACGCCCGAATTTCCTCTATAAGATGAGCGATACGGAACCCTTGCAGGTTTATAAGCCGGGGCATGCCTATAATTCTGACCTCTCCCTCGATGGGACCAAGCTACCGGCAGGACATCCCGAGGGGATTTTCGATGCCATGGGGAATATCTACAGGGGCGTGGCCAGGGCCATACGCGGGGCGGATTTTGACCCAGGGGAATTCCCGACCATGACCGATGGGGTACGAGGCCTTAATTTTATTGAAGCGACGGTCGCCTCCCACAAATCCGGGAATACATGGGTAACACTGGATTAATCTGCTGACGAAAAACGTTTTAGATTACGAATACACTCCCAGCCATTCCATATTTTAAGGTCGCTCGTAGATTGTTTCGAATTCCTCACAGACTACGATCATACTCTCCCGGGGAACTTTGCCGAAGGGTTCCAACTCCTGGGT
>NZ_JBAVZJ010000148.1:0-1784 GCF_049588695.1 Robiginitalea sp. | reverse complement strand
ACCAAAATGTTCTGGCAGGAAAAGAAATACACCATGAACCACCCGGATGACTTTGCCCTGGCGAAAGAACTTCGGGCCGTATTGGACACTTACGATCCCCCAAGATTCATGGTTGGAGAGGTGTTTGGGGACCATAAAACGCTACGCAACTTTTTGGGCGACCAACAGGACGGCTTAAACCTGGTGTTTCTTTTCGATATCTCCGCCCTGGAGTGGAATGCGGACTTTTTCAGGGATAAAATTCAGCGAATTGAGGCATTTTACCCCTATCCCTATACGCCCACCTATGTCTTTAGCAACCACGACCGGATTCGCAGTATCTCCCTTTTAGGAAATGATATGCAAAAGGCAAAAGCCCTTGCCCTTTTACAGCTTACCCTCAGGGGCGTACCGTTTTACTATCAGGGGGAAGAAATCGGGATGCCCATGGCGAAAATCCCCGGAGAGCAGGCACTGGATCCTTTGCCGGCGGCCTTTGACTGGCTACCTGATTTCGCAAAGGAGCAGGTGGTTAACCGGGACAACTGCAGGACCCCTATGCAATGGTCGGCCCGTGCAAACGCCGGATTTACAGAGGCTACGGCTATACCCTGGTTACCGGTAAGCCCGGGATATGAGACCTTGAACGTGGAGCAGCAGATGGATGATGCCCATTCCCTTCTGGCCACGAACAGAAAATTACTTGAGATACGGGCTGAGTCCCAACCCCTGCAATGGGGGAGTCTGAAGTGGCTCGAAGAATTCAGCGCTGGAGATATACTCGCATATCAGCGTATTTATCTCCAGGAAAAGGTAAGTGTGTTGATCAATGTTTCGGAAGTTGAACAACGCCTGGATAGCGAACCGGCTTCCACGCTCTTATTTACCACGGGTAAAGTCGAACTTAGCGGGGATCAGTTAGTACTCGGCCCGAATTCCGGGGTCATTCTGAAATAGTTCAGGCTCTCCCGATTTTGATTAAACTTTAATAGTCCAGGCTTTCCCGATTGGTTAACTACACCTTAGTTCCTGCTTAGTCGCCACTTTATTCCCCGCTGCGCACCCAGGTAAGTTTAAGGTCTGCATTTTCAGTTTCATACGGTTGTAAAATGAGGGTATCCCCCTTCAGGGTGTATTTTCGTCTCACTGCTTTGTTCCAGTCCCCCGGGTTGGAATGGGAGATACGGGCATGCTCCACATACCCTTCCTGCTCATTTACGGTGTATTTAGCGAAGTACACATAAGACTTGGTCAGATGCCTCAGGGCTTCGTCTGGAATGGTGTCTATAAAATTAGGAAACCGCAAGTCTGTGTCTTGATATCCTTTCATCGTCAGGTGGACGGCCATGGTACCCGTGGCATCGTAAAGGAGATACCCCTGCATTCCATCCCTCCATTCCCCCCAGAGTCCTGTTTCCGGATTTTTTTGTTCCATAATCTGCAGTTGCCACAGCCCCTCAAAAGGATTTGACTTTTCTGGGGTCGACTCTTCGGTGCATCCGGAGAAGGCAATCAAGAGGAAGAGGAAAACAGGGAGGAGGTATTTCATTTTAGGTGGGCTTAGGATTAACATACTGCGTACGCCATGCTACTCACTCCTAAAATACACAACTCCGGGGAACTAAGTGAGGTCCTTTTCGTGTTTTAAATTGTAGATGCCCCAGCCCATCATCAGGAATTCGAGAATCATCCCCAGGGTATACTGAGGGGAAACACCGTCCAAAAGTAAACTGATCAGCCGCCCTGCCCCCAGACCCCCCATAAATAAAATGTTGCTGATAGTAGCGCTTCTCCAATACACAGGT
>NZ_JBAVZJ010000147.1:0-8059 GCF_049588695.1 Robiginitalea sp. | reverse complement strand
GTACGGTCTGCATGGGGTGCAATTACACGGTCAGGAAACTACAGAATACTGCTTTAAACTCTACGACCGGATTCAAAAGGAAGCTCCCGAAACAGAACTGATCAAAGCTTTTGCCATAGGTCCTGGTTTTAATTTTAATAAACTAGAAGAATACCTGGGAACCTGCCACTATTTTCTCTTTGATACAAAGGGGGAACTACCCGGTGGAAACGGAACCCGTTTCGACTGGGAACAACTCAGGGATTACCCGTATAAGAAGCCCTACTTACTCAGTGGTGGGATCGGAGAAAACGACTGCGATAAACTGCTGGATTTCTTCCGGACTCCACAGGCTGAATTTTGTGTGGGTATTGATGTAAACAGTAAATTTGAAATCCGTCCCGGTAAAAAGGATATCAACGCCCTGAAACGGTTTCTTAAATGTGGGGTTTGGAACGAAAAAACGCAGTAATGAGCACTAAACTGGAATACGATATGGATAGCTATCACGCAGATGAAGAAGGTTTTTACGGGTCTTTCGGAGGGGCGTTTATCCCGGAAATGCTCTACCCCAACGTAGAGGAACTAAAATCCTGCTACCGGGAGATTATGGGGTCCCCTGAATTTCAAAATGAATTCAGGCAATTGCTCCGCGATTATGTCGGGCGGCCTACCCCCCTGTATTTTGCCCGACGACTCTCAGAGAAATACGGTACACGGATCTACCTGAAGCGGGAGGACTTATGCCATACCGGAGCCCATAAGGTCAACAATACCATCGGTCAAATCCTGATGGCCCAAAAATTGGGGAAAAAGAGAATTATTGCAGAAACCGGGGCCGGGCAACACGGTGTGGCCACTGCCACAGTCTGTGCCCTGATGGGCTTGCCCTGTATCGTTTATATGGGAGAGGTGGATATTGCACGACAGGCGCCCAACGTCGCCCGGATGAAGATGCTAGGGGCTGAAGTACGGGCCGCACGCTCGGGAAGCCGCACCCTGAAGGATGCCACAAACGAAGCGATACGAGACTGGATCAACAACCCGGAGGATACACACTACATCATTGGGTCTGTGGTCGGGCCCCATCCCTATCCCGATATGGTCGCCCGTTTTCAGTCGGTGATCTCTGAGGAAATAGGCAAACAACTGCAGGAAAAGGAGGGGCGCGATGCCCCGGATTACATCATCGCCTGTGTCGGGGGAGGCAGCAATGCCGCAGGGGCTTATTACCATTACCTGAACCGCCCGGAGGTAGGTATTATCGCCGTCGAAGCTGCTGGAAAAGGGATTAGCAGCGGGGAAAGTGCCGCGACTTCAGCCCTGGGCACCGTCGGGATTATCCATGGCAGTAAGACCCTTTTGATGCAAACAGGGGATGGGCAGATCACAGAACCTTACTCGATTTCTGCCGGTCTGGATTATCCGGGGATTGGCCCGATGCACGCCCACCTGTACGCCACGGGAAGGGGGGAATTTCACTCCGTCACCGATGGGGAAGCTATGGAGGCCGGAAAAGAACTCGCCGCCCTGGAAGGAATAATCCCGGCTATTGAAACCGCCCATGCCTTTGCGATTTTAAAGTCCAGGGAATTTAAGCCCGACGATGTCCTGGTTTTTAACCTCTCCGGACGCGGGGACAAGGACCTGCAAACCTTTATCGAGTATTTTAACCTCTAAGCCAGGGTGTCCATGAAGATAGAAACAACAAAAATTACCGACCGGATCGCCGATGCATTCCAGAAAGACGGGAAGCTTCTTTCCATATACTTTACAGCTGGTTATCCCAATTTAGAGGATACCCTCCCCATACTCCGTGAACTTCAGAATAGCGGGGTGGATATGATTGAGATTGGCCTGCCCTTCAGCGACCCACTTGCCGATGGACCTACCATACAGGAGAGTTCCATGGCTGCCCTGAAAAATGGAATGACCACGAAGAAGCTCTTTGAACAAATCAGGGACGTGCGTCCTGAAATCCACCTGCCGCTAATCCTGATGGGATATTTCAATCCCGTCCTCCAATTCGGGGTAGAGGCTTTTTGCAGGGAGTGCCAGAAAGCAGGTATCGATGGCCTGATCCTACCCGACTTACCCCTGGAGATCTATGAAAAAGAGTACCGCCCTGTCTTTGAGCAATACAACCTTAAAATGATCTTCCTGATCACCCCTCAAACCTCTGTGGAGCGCATCCGGAGGATCGATTCCGCCTCAGATGCCTTTATCTATATGGTGAGTTCTGCCAGTACTACAGGAGCCCGGTCGGGTTTTGAAGCTTCGGCAGCATCTTATTTTGAGCGCATCTCCGAAATGAACCTCAGGAATCCGCAAATCGTGGGCTTCGGGATCAGCAATGCCCAAACCTTCGGGCAGGCCACCCGCCACGCCCGGGGCGCCATTATCGGATCGGCATTCATCAAAAACCTTTCCGAAAACGGGATTTCCGGGATTTCCGGATTCATCAAATCCCTGCGCCCATGAAGAACCCCCTGAACGACTACAGGATTGTTATCCTGGCTTGCCTTACCCTCGGGTTGGCACCCTATTTTCCGGAACCGCACCTATTAGGGAAAATCAGATGGGTGGCAGGGGGTGCGAAAGGTATGATGCCCATGGACTGGTTTGACCTGGTTTTTCACAGCCTGCCCTGGATCGCACTGCTTCGTCTGGTATTTCTAAGGGTAAAACCCCGGGCTTGATTTTCTGAGGTCATTTTATGCATCCAGGGAAAGTCCTTACCTCATTTTTCTTTAGATTTAGACTCAAACTCAATACCCCCATGCACAAACCACTTAGTTTATTTCTGGCCTTTACTGCAATTTGGTGCCAGGCACAGGACAGCGCACTAATGAAGACCCAGGTCAGGCATACCATAGATGAGCTTGTGGAATTCGTGGCCATTCCGAATGATGCCCTCAATCCTGCGGATATCAACCGGAACATCACCTGGCTTTCAGATAAATTCAGCGAAAGGGGCTTTAATACTTCCGTACTCCCTACCGAAGGCCTGCCCTTGTTTTTTGCAGCCCTCCCTATGGACTCTAAAAAGCCCACCTTACTTTTTTACATGCATTTTGACGGTCAGTCCATTGACCCTTCAAAATGGGATCAGCCAGACCCGTATAAAACCGTGTTGAAAGCCCGGGAGGGTGAGGGATGGCGCTCCCTTGACTTTGGAGAACTCAACGATGACATCCCCTATGACTGGCGCCTTTTCGGACGCTCTACCTCTGACGATAAGGGACCCATCGTCATGTTGTTAAACACCATAGATCTCATTCGTAAAACGGAACAGGAGATTCCCTATAACATAAAGGTAATTCTGGACGGGGAAGAGGAAAAAAGCAGCGCCCCACTTCCTGCAGCAGTAGACCGGTACCGCGAACTCCTCGAAGCCGATTATCTCATTATTTCTGACGGGCCGGTACACGTCTCCGGACAGCCCACCATCGTATACGGGTGCAGGGGAATCACCACGATGAGCCTGACAACCTACGGGCCCATACTTCCGCAACACAGCGGGCACTACGGGAACTATGCGCCGAACCCCGGTATGCAGCTCGCGCAAATCCTCGCCAGTATGAAAGATGCTGAAGGCCGGGTGGTGATCCCAGGGTATTACAACGGGATCGAACTCAGGGAAAATGAAAGGGAAATCCTTCAGGCCGTACCCGATGATGCCGCCCGGATCAATGCCGCCTTACAAATTAAAACACCTGAAAAAGTCGGAGCTTTTTATCAGGAATCCCTCCAATACCCTTCTTTAAACGTGAGGGGGCTATCCTCAGGCTGGGTGGGTCCCGAAGCACGTACGATCATCCCCTCCACGGCCACAGCAGAACTCGACCTGCGCCTGGTTCCCGAAAGTGACGGTGCACGATTAAAGGGACTGGTTCGAAAACATATTGAATCACTTGGTTATGAGATCACCGATGACGTGCCTACCGCGGAAATGAGAGCTTCAACGGCCAAATGGGTCACCGTCGATGAAGGGAGTGTCACCGATGCCTTCCGCACCTCCCTGGACCACCCGTACGGGGAGCACTTAAAAGTCCTTTTACAGGAGACCTTCGGCCAGCCTGTTGTTCAAATACGTATAATGGGAGGCACCGTACCTATTGCCCCCTTTGTGAACGCGCTGGAAATTCCTGCTTTTCTGCTGCCTTTGGTGAACCCCGACAACAACCAGCACAGTCCGAATGAAAACCTTAAAATTGGTCAGATCGATTATGGGATCAGGGCCTTACAGGCGCTAATGACCACTCCAGTCGCTGAATAAGACCGAGTGGGTCCTGGCAGTACTTACTTACCATACCCCTGAAACCTGTGGAGCGCCTCAGGCTGAATTCCGGCTTGCGTTGATATTCCCATACAGGGATCGGGTGATGATTTTTTCGTACAACTCCACATTTGCGGAGGCTCCATTGATTTTTTGCAGAGAAGCCTGCTGTATCACCAATAAGGGGAGTACTATCTGCTCGCGGATCCGGATGGATTCCCTGGAGAGGAGTTCGTCCTGCATCAATTCGGTGTATCCCGAAATTTCGAGGAGCATTTCCTTAGAGAGCAGGTATTCATCCTTAAGGATTTTCCAGAAACCGCCGAACTCGGGATCTTCTTCCATATAGGCCGTGAGCTCAAAATAGCATTTTGTGAGGGACATCATACTGTTCAGCATCAGTGCCCTGAAAAAAGCCACATCCCTGAAAAGGGCCTTCAATTCGGATAAGCCTCCTTCATCCTTAACCGCTTTCAGGGCCGTGCCGATCCCGAAGTATCCCGGGACATTCTGTTTGAGCTGGCTCCAGGAACCGACAAAGGAGATCGCACGAAGGTCGGTGAGTTCAAGTTTCGCCTTATTTCCCCGTTTTCCCGGCCGGCTGCCAATATTGGCATTTTTATAAAACCTCAGCGTGCTCCGTTCTTCCAGGTACGAAATAAATTTCTCGTGGTGCTTCAGGGCGTTGTATTTGTCGAAACTAAGGTCTGAAAGCCTTTCGATCAGTTCGCGTTGACTCCCGGAAATCGCATTATCCTCCCCGTAGATCGTATTGGACACCCCGGCCGTAAGTAATTGTTCGCTATTGTGGATAAATTGCTCCGGGGTTCCGAAGGTACTGGTAATGGTCTGGCCCTGAACCGTCAGTTGAATTTCGGAATTGGCAATCTGTTGGGTCTGGGCAGCGTAAAACCTGTGGGTCTTTCCCCCACCCCTGGCCGGCGGACCACCCCGCCCGTCAAAGAAAACCGCTCCCACCCCATTGGATTCACAAACCTCGGAGAGTTTTTCTTTTGTTTTAAAGATAGACCAGTTTGCTTTGAGGTATCCCCCATCCTTAGTACCATCAGAAAACCCGAGCATGATAGTATGCCGGTTGCTTCGCTGCCTGATATGCTCCCGGTAGAAAGGAAGGTCGAACAGGGACTGCATCACGGATTCGGAGGCATCCATCCCGGCCATCGTTTCAAAAAGGGGTACAATATCAAAGGGGATTGGGCGGCCCTCCCAACCGCACCACCTAAAGAGTGCATACACAAAAAGCACGGCATAGATATCCTCTGAATTACTGATGATATACCGGTTACAGCCCGCCTCGCCATTCTTAGCCTGGATTTCGCCCAATTGACTAATATTGAGCAGGGTATCCTGAATTACAGGATCTGAATACACTTCCGGGTTCACCCTCAGGGATTCTTCGCTCAGTAACTGTAGCAGGCGTTCTCCCCCGAGTTCATCCAATGTGGAGTCAATATACCCGTGTTGTCTGAGGATGGCCTCCACCGCGCCCCGGTGTACCCTGTGGTCCTGACGAATGTCCAGGGTGGCAAAATGGGTACGGAAAAGCCTTACTTTGTCGATAAAGGCGTCGAGCTCATTCAGGTACAAGCTGTGGTACCGATCGATAAGCACGGAGCGCACTTCCAGGAGCGGTTCTATGATTTGTCCGAAATCCACCTTGCGATCAACGTCGAACATCGCCACGTAAATAAGACCGCGCAATGCTTCAACCTTTTCCTGCACCCCCCTGAAGGAAAGTTTTTTCTGCAGCTCCTTTAAGTCTTTGTTGTAGCATTTCATAAGTGTCGTACGAAGCGCGTCCGCCACATCACGGGTAATTTCTGCAGTGACGTAAGGATTGCCGTCCCGGTCCCCCCCGGGCCAGAACCCGAGCTTAATAATATCGGGGTTATTGTACTCCGGATTGCCAATACTCGACTTAATATGTGTGTAGAGGTCCCCCGCGGCATCGTAGTAAATATGGCGAAGGGTGTAAATGATATTTTTCGCCTCGTCGAGCGGGGTGGGTTTTTTACGGTTGATCAGGGAGGTCAGGCCCAGTTGCTGCAGGGTGACATCGATTTCATCGATTCGGTTGTGCATAATCAGCTCCCGCAATTCTGAAATGATATCCAACACGGCCGGGGTATAGAATTGGGTCGGGTGGGCCGTCAGGACAATTCGGGCACTGAAGGTGTCGAGCTTCTCGGCAACCTCATCCCATTTTCCGCTCTTTCGGGCCATTTGTAAGAAATCCCTTATGGACAGGGAGTCCGTATGCAAGTGCAGGTTTGAAAAGGCGGCATCCTCTACACTGTCGTACAGTACGACCTGCCGTTCCACATATTGAATGATCCGGAACATCAGGTCAATTCGCTTTTCTTCCGTTTCCGCCTCAGTGAAGGAGGAAAAAAACCCATCGAGGATTTCAGATGGGTGCTTGCCCGCCTTTAAACCCTTCTCACATTCCTGAAAGAGCAACGGGATCAGAATACCGACTTCCTCCCCTTCCGTATAGGGCAGGTTCAGGAAGAGGCTGTTGTATACATTGAACTTGTTACTTACGGACTTCTGAAATTCTGTTAGCCGTTCTGTCTGACTCATATAATTACTTCATTTTGAATCTTAATACCATATGACAAACCTATTTCTATCGTTTAAAGATCGGAGTAAGTATCCGTTCGGTCTTTGTCATTTTTGTTTTACGTAAACATCATACGTTTTATGTTGTTCATCGTAAAGGACCAATTTGCCGTCAGAGAATTCAATTACCGGATCTTTGACCGGAACAAGTGTAAAGGACCCATTTGCATGTTTCTCAACCCACTGTTTTGGAATTTTTCTCTGTTCTTTTCTACTTAGAAATCTTGTGAATGTAATATTTTGACCAGCACTATCTAACTCCCATTTGCCCTTCATTTGTTTCCCCTTATAGCCCCATTTTAAAGATACTATATCACTTGTATAAGTGCCATCTGAATTGAAATAGAAATAATAGTGCTTTGGGTTCTTGATGGTATCCTTAAGAGCTTCCAAAGTTTGCTCTCCATCCCTGAAATCCCCGAGAATTCGCCATTTACCATATAAATCCTCCTCTCCTTGAACCTGACCAAAGCCCCTGGCCGAAATGGCGGCAATTACAAGGAACAAAAGGAATCGACCTGTCATAGATATTTTTTACAGCGCTATCTTATAAAGAAACAAAAAAATCAACAATAGAAAGTAGATCCTATCCCTACTTCCGGACTTAGTTCTCTTTTGTATAACCCATTCAGCGGCTTTTGGCTTTGCTTTACAGGTCACTACAATAGCCTGCGAGTTCCCCCTAAACGCTTTATTATAAATACTTTTCTATACTTTACGAATTCAATCTCTGTCAAAAAAACTGCCTGTACTGCTCCACCCGAAAATCCAGGGTGGTATACTTCGGGTCAGCAGCCTTTTTCGCCTTGTATTCGGGCAGGCTCCCAACGGCCCGGTTGGCAGAGCCCGAGGGAGCGGTCAGGGAGACTGTGGTGATTAACCGCTCCGATGCACCCTCTCCAGGCATTCGAAATCGATGAATTCTAGGGACCGAATCTGAAATCCGTTCAAGGCGCAGGCTTTTCTCTTTCAAATGCCTTCTGAAAAGGTATTCCGGTCCATTTTTGCTGTTCCCCCCGGTAAAGAGCAGCTGTTTTACATTAGGATAACGGCTGAGTAAGGAGAGTAAATCGCGGAGTTCGATATTTTTCATTCCCAGATCTGAGGCATCGATGTGTTCCCTCTCTGCCCGGTCGACAATATCGCAAATACCTATCC
>NZ_JBAVZJ010000146.1:0-1792 GCF_049588695.1 Robiginitalea sp. | reverse complement strand
AGCCAATGGACGCCAATAAGGCCGTCATAATAATAATTAATTGCCCTCCCAGGGTCAGATCAAATCCCAGGGCTTGTGAAATAAACACTGCAGCCACTCCCTGATAGAGACTCGTGCCATCCATATTGATGGTCGCCCCCACCGGTAAAACAAAACTCGATACTTCTTTATCAACACCGATGTGCTCCTCTACCCGCTCCATGGTCACCGGCAGGGTTGCCGCACTGGAACTCGTGGAAAAAGCCAATAATTGGGCAGGGCTAATTTTACTGAGGAATGTAAAGGGATTGTAACGGGTAAAAACGGAGACTACGATACTGTAAAACACTATCATCAATAGGAGTCCTAACACCACAACGCCGCTGTACTTTAAAAGGGCAATCAACAAATCGGGATCCCCGGAGGAAACCACGACATTCGCCAGGAGTGCAAAAACGGCAACCGGTGCCGTGAGCATGATCAGATCCACCATCTTTAAAACTACTTCATTGAGGGAGTCAAAAAACTCCTTTAAGGGGCGGGCAGCCTTTTCCCCGATCAACAACATCGAAATGCCCAGGAAAATCGTGAAGAAAATCACTTGTAGCATCAGACTATTGTCGCTGACGGCCCGAAACGCATTATCCGGGACCATGTCGACCAAAAACTGCAAGGGGCCGCTTTCTTTCTGTTTGCTGGCTTCCTCTAATTTAGACGTGACACCGGAGTCTGAGGCGTAGGTTTCCGTTAATTGGGTAATGGTTTCTTCAGAAATGCCGTCTCCTGGCTTCAATATATTTACCAGTACCAAACCGACGGAAATTGCAATGACCGTGGTAATGATGTAGATGCCTATGGTCCTGAGGCCAATATTTTTGAATTTACTGATATCCTGTAAATCCGAAATACCCTTAACCAGGGAAGCAAGGATGAGGGGGATTGCGATTAATTTGAGAAGTTTTACGAAGATCGTACCGATAGGACTGATCCAATCCTGGACAAATTCGGGACCCCATTCAGGAAACGTCATCAGAAATCCGAATAGGATTCCAAATACCATACCGATCAGAATCTGCCAGTGCAGTTCGAGTTTCTTCATAAAGTAGTTCTAAATTTAAAGGGTAAGATACTATTTTTAAGGAGAACAGTCACTGGGGGCTTAAATTTTGGAAAGCCTTCCCAGGAGGTAAAAATCAGCCATAACAAGTGCTGCCATTGCCTCGACGATAGGCACTGCCCTCGGCAGTACGCAGGGATCATGCCTTCCCTTGCCCTGAAGGCTAACGGCATTCCCTTTTTTATCTATGGTATCATACGCCTGAAGCAGGGTCGCTACGGGCTTGAAGGCCACCCGGAAATAGATATCCATCCCATTGCTGATACCGCCCTGAATGCCCCCACTGTGATTTGTCACGGTGCTTCCATCCGGTGCAAAGGAATCATTATGCTGGCTTCCCCTTAGCTCCACCCCTTTAAAGCCGCTGCCGTATTCAAAACCTTTAACAGCATTGATGGACAACATGGCCTGCCCCAGCCGGGCGTGAAGTTTATCAAAAACGGGCTCTCCCAAGCCGGGTGGAATGTTTTGAATCACACAGGTTATCACTCCACCAATAGTATCCCCGGCTTTGCGCACTTCCCGTATCTGCTGTTCCATAGCTCCTGCCAGCTCCGGATCAGGACACCGCACGGGGTTAGACTCGGTCAGTGAAAAATCGAGTTCCTTATACGATTTTTCAAGTGTCAGGGATCCTACCTGTGACACATAGGCATTAAACTGTATCCCGGGAATCACTTGTCGGGCTATGGCCCC
>NZ_JBAVZJ010000145.1:0-9564 GCF_049588695.1 Robiginitalea sp. | reverse complement strand
GCGTTGTCTTACCGGCTCCCGAAGCTCCAACAACTGAAACTATCTCGCCTTTTTTGATATCCAGACTGACACCCTGTAGTACTTCGACTGCCCCATAGGATTTATGAATATTCTCGGCCTGAATCATGTGTCTGGTTAAGGGGCCTGAAAGTACACATTCAGTTAGAATTGTCAAAATTATAAACGGACCCTGCCCTCTGGTCGTAAAGAAAGAAAAGCAGGGAGGTTATAAAATTGGGATAAATCTTTCAAGTCGTAATTTTTTAGGATATTTAAAGAAAAAACAGCTATGGCTCCCTATAGACACTTGGAAGAATACAATATTGAAATCACTGACGAGGTAAAGAGCTTCTACGGGCGTATCCTGAATGAAATTGGTGAAGACACCGAGCGGGAAGGACTGGTGAAAACGCCCGAACGGGCAGCAAAGGCCTTACTCTTTCTCACCCAGGGCTATCGTCAGGACGCAGTGAACATCTTAAAAGGGGCTATGTTCAAGGAGTCTTACAGCGAGATGGTGATCATAAAGGATATTGAATTGTACTCTCTTTGCGAACATCATATGTTGCCTTTTTTTGGGAAAGCCCACGTAGCGTATATTCCTGACGGGCATATTGTTGGATTGAGTAAAATCCCCAGGGTTGTCGATGTTTTTGCAAGGCGGCTTCAGGTGCAGGAACGACTTACGGATGATATTTTGGAATGTATTAACCAAACCCTTAAACCGAAAGGAGTAGCTGTCGTTATTGAAGCGTCTCATATGTGTATGATGATGCGTGGGGTTCAAAAACAAAATTCAGTGACCACCACTTCCGGGTTCCGGGGTCAGTTTGAAAAAATAGAAACCCGGAATGAATTTCTAAAACTGATCAGTTCAGACCTGTCGTAAACGGGATTTAAAGAGTATTCGCAAATGCAGATCGAAGGGAAATATAAGAAACTACTCGTGGGCCTTGCGCTTGATGGGATCGGCATGCTTTCGCTCGCCATTCCGGGTCTGGGGGAATTCCTGGATATTCTTTGGGCGCCGGTTGCAGGATGGTTTATGACCCGGCTCTACCCGGGGCGGAAAGGGAAAATTGCAGGGGTGGTCGCTTTTTTGGAAGAATTGCTCCCAGGTTTGGACCTTATTCCTTCATTTACGCTGATGTGGCTTTATACTTACTTATTGGGGAATAAGGAGCGTGTAGAGAAAGTGGCCTCCTAGAACTACAGTATAGGGGGTGAAGCACGAACTTCCGGGATCAGGAAGGGAGTAAAAAACCCAGCCCCATACGCCTGAGCATCTTTTTTTCCATATTCCAGAAGAATTTGAATTGCCCGAAAACCCATCCGAAAAGTACTAACAGTACCTGGTAAATCGGGAAGATGATCAGGATTCTCAGCGTCCAGTAAACCCACGGCCCCCACCACGTATTTTCAAAATTCTCCGGTTGTAGCCCTATCCATTGGAGTAAGGGTTTTGCCAGGAATACAGCGGTAGATCCAGTTATGGAAAATACTATAAATATAATGACTAATTGAAGCGTCGAATGGATACCCCAGCGTTCTTTGAGTTTTTGCATTCCCTGTATTGAAGGGTCAAAGGTAAAAAAATTATAACCTGGGAATGAAAGGACCCAGGCGTTGGTCGTATTTTCTTTGGAAATAAATAAAATAATTATACAATTTATAATTCACCTCATACCCATAATCGATATGGGGATCATAGTTTATAGGCCATTCATAGAGATTCGAAGGATACTCCCCGGGGAGCAGGACCCTCTGATTCCAATTCACTACATAGATCGCGTTTCTATTTTGGAGAAAGGATTGTGAATAATAGCCTTCAGCCCGGGCAAATCCCTTCAGCCAGCTGTAGAACCCGGGATCGATAATAGTGATTTCATACTCCTGCTCGGCATCAGCAATAACCACAGGCTCTCCAGTGGTTTGTTCAAAAGCGTCCTGCTCCGCTCTGCTTATGGCTACCCCGTCGGCACCACTTTTACAGCCCAGTATAAGGATAATGAAAAAAAATGCACGTCCTATAGTCATAATGGCCTACATCAGAGGTAATGCGTAAAAAAAGCAAACCGCCCTTATACGAGGCGGTTTGAGATTTGTAAAACCGGGATTCAGGATACCTTATTTGCCAAAAAGTCCTCCAAGAAGTCCACCAAGGCCTCCGCTGCTTTTCGAATTGCCACTGATCATATCTCCTACATCGTCTAAAAAACTTCCGTCTCCATCTGCATCAAGCAGGGAGGATAACGCACCGAGATCTGATTGGGAGTGTCCCCCCAATAAACTACCTAAAAGTGAATCTAAGCCTCCGGCATCTGAAATTTTGCTTTGAGCTCGTTGTTTTCCAATAAGTCCCATGACAATTGGAGCTGCTATTTTGATGATTTGAGAAATAGCCGCCGGATTCATTCCCGACCGCTGGCTTAAGGCGTTTTCAACCGTGGGTTGCCTGGATCCAAAGAGGTGTCCCAGGATACCGGCGCCTTCATTTTTAAAACTCTCGTCCACGCCCCCTTCAAAAATCCCGCTAAGATTTTCCAGGATATCACCGGTATGCCTGGTGGAGAGTGCATTCATTAACCCCTCAGCACCTTGTGGGCTTCTGACATTTTTTTTCATGGCGCCCAACATGGTGGGAACGGCCATGGCCAGCAGATCCGCTGTCTTATCCTCGGCCTGGCCTGTTTCTCTCGCGAGCCCCCGAACCAAATCGGAAGCCATGGAACTACTTAGTAAATCTTGTATACCTGACATTTTCATTGTGTTTTAGGTCCATGAAAATAAGGAAAATGCGACAAACTCCCTACTTTTCACGATAAAGGCCTCTTGAAATTTTTAGTTTTTAATACAACCTTAACAATTGACCAGAATATTTATATTTGACCATGACTTTTTCAGATCTGCCAAAACAACCCCATTGGGTCGTGTCATATTACCGCGTTGGGCGACTGCTTCACGGTTCTCTGATTCTATTTATCCTCGAATCCTTGCTATATGGGTATATGCTGAAAATTTCAATAGAGGGGGGCAATGTATTCTGGATCATTTTCTGGGTATCCTTTTTTCTTTTCTCTTTCGTCCATATTTTTTTGACAATAATGGATGCATGGTCTCGATTCCAGGATTATAAGAAAGCGAAGGATTTATTCTTTTCTTATGGCTTCCGGCCCAGGATAGCGAATCGTTTTATCGGCTCTAAGTGCCAGCGAAATGCAGCCTTACAAGCGGCTCGTGAATTGGGGATGGAACCAGAGCTTAAAGATTATTACCGCAAAAAGGGTGTGAAGTGGTTTCACTATGTCCCTTATTTCATGGTTAAGGATCCCTTGTTTATGATCCGGAAATTCTTCTGGCAACGCACCTTTCTCGAAAAATACTACAAACCCAGATATGAATTCCGAAATATCCTGTTAGAGGGAATCGCATGATCTTAGATGCCCGGGATGTCTGTAAAGCCTACGGTCCGCTGGAAGTCCTTAAAGGGGTGTCCCTAAGCTTAAACCGCAGTGAAGTCTGTGGTCTTATCGGGCCCAACGGGGCAGGAAAATCAACCTTATTTCGAATTTTGCTCGGGCTGGTCAGCCGGGACTCGGGTACCCTCGAAATCCACTCAGAGGCTTCGAAACCTTTGGGGGGGATTATTGAAAAACCCGCGCTTTACGGGTATTTGTCCGCCTTTGAAAACCTCAGGGTATTCTCCCGTATTCAGGGACTTGAATTAAATCGTGCAGACATCGAATCTCAATTACAACAGGTGGGGCTGTCCCCTTTGCGTAAAGATCCGGTACGTAATTTTTCGATGGGGATGAAACAGCGTCTGGGTCTGGCGATAGCCCTCTTAAATGAGCCGGAGTGCGTGATTCTTGATGAACCTTTTTCAGGCCTTGACCCAATGGGTATTCGCACGCTACAGGATGAGATTCGGGAACTCGCGAAAGCCAGGGGAATCGGAATCCTGATATCCTCTCACAACCTGGTGGAGCTTGGAGATTTGTGTGATCGCCTGTACGTGATCAACCAGGGCGAAATAGTGCGGAAAGGACCTGCAAGGGATATTTTACAACAGGCCGCCCGGTCATACGTCATTTATGGAACGGGCCTGGAATCTTCCGCAACGCTTGCCATAGCAGATGTCGAACAACGAGCGGGAAGCGTATTGCTGCACTTGGGGGAGGATTCCATTCACGCAATCCTTCAGCGGTTAAGTGCAGAACCCGGAGTAACCCTTACGGCTTGCGTGCCCCAGACCAATCTCACCGCTTTATTTGAAAAAACGCCGGAATGAGAAACCTTATTCGCACCGAGCTTTTTAAAATCTTCAAACAGCGCAAGACCTTCTATGCGATTGCGGCTGTTTTTGTACTTGAAGCGTTTATTATGGTAAGCGCCTATTTCCAGGGGCGGGAATTTTTGGATGTTTTTTTGGAAAACCTCCGGGAATCATTTGAATTTCAGGGAAATTTGCTCAACGGCAACCTCATTATTTATTTGGTGTTGAATTCCTTTTGGTTTCATATTCCGCTCATCCTGATGATTGTTGTTTCGGGTTTTCTCACCGGGGAATATAAAGATCGCACAGTGGAAGCTGTTTTACTTCAACCTGTCTCCAAGTCGCAATACATCATCAGTAAATATATCGCTGCGTTGGTTTTTACAGCCGTAATACTCGGGATACTCATTCTCTCAACATTTTTGTTGTCCTACCTGTTTTTCGGAAAGGGAGACCTGGTCGTTTTTTTGGAAGGCCTGAGTTTTTACAATTCTACAGAGGCATTTAACCGCCTGATGATCGCTTTTCTGGTCGGTTCATTGACGATGTTTTTCTACGCTGTGGTCAGCATCACCCTCGCCGTTCTTTTTCAGGAGGCCACAGTCACCTGGATCGTGGCCGCCTTGTTTTTAATCGGAACCACGTTATTACTGCGCTTAGAATTTGATTCGAAGTGGGTGAACAGTTTGTTTTTTCCCAAACTCACCGATAGTTGGCAGTATGTCTTCTTTTCTGAAATCCCCTTTCGGACAATCCTGAACAAAAGCCTGGTCCTCATTGGGTATACCGGATTTGTCGCCTGGATCGGGATACGTGTTTTTCAAAAAAGGGATATCACATGAAAGTATTCCCCCTACTTATTCTGACCCTGCTGGGCACTTCGCTACTCTCGGCGCAGGAGGTAGACCCGATACTGGTCGCGGTCAAGCAGCGGGCAGATTCTATAACCTCCTTCCAGGCACGTGTAAAGATGGAGGTGGATATCAGCTTTGTAAATATGCCCGTAAAGGAGGCGGAAATCCGATTTAAAAAGGGAAGCCCAATTTCTATTTCATCCGAAGATTTTGTGATGATACCCAAGCGCGGTCTGGATTTCACCCTGAATGAGTTGTACAGATATCCTTTTATGACCCTCAGCCTGGGGAAGGTACAGTTGGAAGGGAGGAACTGCCATTTGATAAAAATCATCCCTACAACGGACGCCTCAGACTATTCCATTGCTTCAGTTTGGATTGCCCCAGAGACTTTACAAGTCCTGAAAACCCAGATCAGCACCAAGAAGAACGGGGTTTACGATATTTTTTATACCTATTCGGGAAAACGGGAAATACTTCCCTCCAAAATCAAAGTAGCGTTTGAAGTGTCGGGTGTCAAGATACCCTTGCGTTTTCTGGGGCGCGATACGCAGATCGACAAGGGTAAAAAAGAGGAGTCTGCCCAGGAACGCGGGGCTATATTCCTTACAATTCAGTATTCTGACCTGACGCGATTATAACTGAAGTCCTATTTGGTTTGCAGCAGGCGAATAACCCCCTGGGCCAATTCTTCCCCTATACGCTCCTGGGCCTCTGCAGTAGAAGCTCCTATATGTGGGCTGAGGGACATTTTGGGCTGCATCAAAATCTGTATTTCCGGTTTGGGTTCGGAGGTGAAAACATCCAGTGCGGCAAAGCTTAGTTTGCCCGCCTCCAGGGCATCCACCAAAGCGACTTCATCGACAATACCTCCCCTGGACGTATTGATTAAGGCAGCCCCTTTTTTCATTTTTTCGATTTCTTCTGCCCCGATAACCGGTTTCTTCTGGGCGGGTACGTGCAGGGTGATAAAATCGGCTTGCTCCAACAAATCTTCGAAGGGAATTGTTTCTAAATCGAACCGGACAGACCTCCCGTCATAAAACGGGATTTCGACCTGCTCTGAAGGTGACGTTACATCGTTGTAAATAACGTTCATTCCAACCCCGAGTGCGATGCGCGCTACAGCCTTCCCAATGCGTCCAAACCCGATAACACCCAGGGTTTTTCCCCGGAGTTCTGTGCCGCCTGCAAATGATTTTTTAAGCGCCTTAAAATGCACTTCTCCTTCGAGGGGCATCAGGCGGTTGGCTTCATGCAGGTACCGCACCCCACCGGCAAGGTGTGCAAATACGAGCTCGGCAACCGAATCTGAAGAAGCTGCCGGAGTGTTGATTACATGTATGCCTTTTTCACGGGCATAGGTTACGGCAATATTGTCCATTCCCACACCACCTCGTCCGATCAGTTTTAATTCCGGACAGGCGTCGATGATATCCCTGCCCACCTGGGTAGCAGACCGGACTAAAAGTGCTGAAACTTTATTTTCGATAAGGTAGTTGGCCAGTTGTTCCTGGGCTACATGAACTGTCTGAACCTCAAAACCTGCTTGCTCAAGAGTCTGTTGGCCTCCTGAGGTAATTCCATCATTCGCTAATACAACCATAGGGGTGCAAATATAGGATTCTGTGGAAAAACCCGATCAGGCTTTTCGCTCCAGGTCGCTCATGACGTCTACGAGCACTCCTACACTTTCCAGGGGAAGCGCGTTGTACATGGAAGCCCGATAGCCTCCAACGGAACGGTGACCGTTCAGACCATTAATTCCGGCGGCTTTCCAGGCTGCGTCGAAGGTTTCTTGCAGAGCGGGTTCTGTGAGGGTAAATGTGGCATTCATCATGGAGCGGTCTTCCACCTTGGCATACCCTGTGAAGAGGGGGTTTAAATCGATTTCGGAATAGAGCAGGGTTGCCTTTTTCTCGTTTTCGGCACCGATTGCATCAATCCCCCCTTGTACCTTTAACCATTCCAAAGTCAGTAGAGAGGTATACACGGCAAAAACAGGAGGGGTGTTGAACATACTGTCCTTGCCAATATGTACGGAATAGTTTAACATGGATGGGATTTTACGGGAAACCTTTCCGAGGATTTCCGCTTTGACCACCACCAGGGTAGTACCCGCCGGGCCCATATTTTTCTGGGCTCCCGCGTAGATCAGGTCAAACTTTGAATAATCCATCGGCCTTGAAAAAATATCAGAGCTCATATCCGCCACTAACGGGGTGTCGGTTTGAGGGAATTTCTTGAATTGGGTGCCGTAAATTGTGTTGTTTGTCGTAAGGTGGAGATAATCCAAACCTTCGGGCACCAAATACCCTTTGGGGATATAATTGTAATTTTCATCCTTAGAAGATGCGATTTCGACCACACGTCCCAGCATACCGGCTTCCTTAATAGCCTTTTCACTCCAGGTACCTGTATTGATATAACCTGCAGAGGTTTCGAGTAGGTTGTATGCGACCATAAGGAATTCCAGACTCGCTCCGCCTTGCAGAAACAGTACCTCATAGCCTTTTCCCTCCAAATTGAGAAGTTCCAGAACCAAATGGCGTGCCTTTTCCATAATGGAGACAAAAGCCTCACTTCTATGTGAGATTTCGATAAGGGAAAGTCCCGAGCCCTCCAGGTCCATGACGCTTTCGGCTGCCTTTTTCAGGACTTCTTCCGGAAGGATACATGGGCCTGCACTGAAATTGTGTTTCTTCATCTGAACGTTGCTTTATAAGGATGTAAAGTTCCGAAAAAATCGCGGGCTACAGCCTAAATGGCCGGGGGAGATTCCGCGGATGTTTTCAACAGGAAGTCAACAGTGTCCACGCCGTCGGCATAAGTGCCGAGCCTGGGTTGCTGCGAACTTCCGAACGGAATGGCTCCAGGGAGCCAGGAGCCTGCCACAATACACTGGAGTTCCTCCTCTATGGCCTGTAGTCTTTGGGCTACAGTGTCTTGTTTTTCATAGCATTCGTAAAATAAGGTGCCGATGGGGGAACCTAATCCCGGGTCTTCCTTTAACAAGAGAAAACCGTTATCCAGCATGGGGCTGCCACTCATCAGATACACTGCCTTGTTGTAGTCGTAATTATTCCCGTACTTCTGATGGTCGACCAGGTGCTTGTAGGGATAAAAAGCATTAAACAGGGGGTCGAAGTCATAGCCCTGTGGAACATAGAGTTTGGAGACGCTGCGACAGCCCATCCCAAAATACCTGAATACATCTTCTGCCAGACCGCTCAGTTCAGCAGGTGTTTCCCGCCCGGATAATACGGCAACCCCGTGCCTGTTTTTACGTATAATATGTGGTTTACTTGAAAAATAATATTCAAAGTACCGGCTTGTATTGGTGCTTCCCGTCGCTATGACCGCATCAAAGGCGTCGAGTTTCCCATCTGTAAAACGAATACGGTTTTTAAGTTCCGGATTAAAACTGGTGAGAAGGCCTACCAGGTATTTGAGTAAAAGGGTGTCTTTTGAAGCGCTTTTTACCAGGGCATTATGGCCGGTCAAAAGGACTGAAATCAGATCGTGAAAACCCACAAGTGGGATATTCCCTGCCATAATCAGGGCGACTACCCGCGGACTGTGGGCTGGGGCGTCATAGGCAGAAAGCCATTGCTCCAGGGCATCTTCTGAGAGGGCAACTGCCCAATATCTCAAAGCATATATGGAGGATTCTTCTGTAAACCAGGGGTTGTGCTGTCGGACGCTTTCAAGTAGCCCCCCCAGTTCACTTTGCGATTGAACCCTGTCGTAAGCAGATTCCTCCGGTTCAACGGCGATTTCCCCACTGTGTTGTGAAGTCAGTTTACGGAGCTGATCTCCCAGTTGGAGCAGTGCCTGAAAAGATGGATCTTTGGTTTTCATGAAATTTGTAGGAGAGCGGTTCAGCCCTTAACTTTGCACAAAAATACGGATCGCCGGGCTTACAACAAATCTGCGGGGATCCCTTGTTCGAAAAAGAAAATAACGATGGCGATAATTATCACTGACGAGTGCATAAACTGTGGGGCCTGTGAGCCCGAATGTCCTAATACGGCCATTTATGAAGGGGCCGAAGAATGGCGCTATAGTGACGGAACTTCCCTTAAAGGCAAGGTAGTGCTTCCCGATGGAAAGGCTGTTGATGCCGATGCGGTCCAGGAGCCCGTCAGCGATGAGGTATATTATATTTCACCGGACAAGTGCACGGAGTGTATGGGGTTTCACGAAGAGCCTCAGTGCGCCGCCGTTTGCCCGGTAGATTGTTGTGTGCCTGATGAAAATCATGTAGAGACGGAGGAAGAGTTGCTCTCCAAACAGCGGTTTATGCATCCGGACGATTAATCGTTGACTACTTTAAAGTTCTTCATCTCTTCAAGGGGGGCAATGATTTCAGTGTCCTGCCATATGGTCGGCTCATAGGAGTCCAGTTTTTGAACCAGTATATCCCCTTCAGAA
>NZ_JBAVZJ010000144.1:0-2660 GCF_049588695.1 Robiginitalea sp. | reverse complement strand
AATATACCCGTGGCCTTCTTCTCCCTGGAAATGTCTTCCGTCCAGCTGATTACCCGCCTGATTTCTTCGGAAACCGGCCTTTCATCAGAAAAATTGCGAACGGGTCGTGTGGAGAAACACGAGTGGGAACAGCTCAACGTCAAGGTAAAGACCCTGGAAAAGGCCCCTTTATTTATAGACGACACACCTTCCCTCTCTATTTTTGATTTGCGGGCCAAGGCCCGCAGATTGGCTTCTCAGCATAAAATTAAACTTATCGTTCTGGATTACCTGCAGCTGATGACCTCAGGAGCGAGTCAGAAAGGGGGCAATAGGGAGCAGGAAATTTCCATGATCTCCAGAAACCTCAAGGCATTGGCCAAAGAACTGGATGTGCCGGTTATTGCGCTCTCCCAGCTCTCCCGGGCCGTGGAAACACGTGGTGGCAGCAAACGGCCGATCCTCTCCGACCTCAGGGAATCCGGGGCTATTGAACAGGATGCCGATATCGTATCATTTATCTATCGTCCGGAATACTATAAAATTGACGAGTGGGACGACGAAGAGCGCACCCCTACACAGGGCCAGGCGGAGTTTATCGTGGCCAAACACAGGAACGGGGGATTAGATAATATTCGGTTAAAGTTCATTGCCAATCTGGGTAAATTTGATAATTTGGATGACTTTGACTCTCCGTTCGAGTTTCAATCGAAAATGAATGCAGAGGGAGAGAATCCGTTTATAACCCGGAATCTTCCCGACGCCGAACAGGCATTTGGCAGTTCTATGAACGACCTGCCGGGAGCAGATCCGGATGATGATGTACCCTTCTAAACAAAAAAGCACTTCCCGACTTTTACCTTCTTTTTGGATTTATCTGGTTTTGGCATTTCTACTCGGATCTGCCTCACTCCAGGCCTCTGTGGTTTTAATTCCGATGGATGCAGAAGGGCAGGAAAATCATCTGAAGGCCTATGGCATCACCTACTGGGTGCTGACCAAACAACAAAAAGTACAATGGCTGCTCAATTATCGGGGGGGATCTTTCCTGATTCCCGATGGAGAGGCCATCCGAAATGAATGCAAGATCCGGGGGGTTTCTTTTGAAGTCCTCTCAGACGCCGAGGCTACCGAAATCCTGGAAACCATAGCGAGCCCGTCCCAAAACATGGAAGCCGTGATCCTGGAGAAAGCACCGAAGATTGCGGTGTATTCGCCTAAAGGGAATCAACCCTGGGACGACGCTGTAACCATGGTCCTGGCCTTTGCCGAGATTCCTTATGTCACCCTCTACGATGAAGAGGTACTCGATGACAAACTTGCTATCTACGACTGGCTCCATTTGCATCACGAGGATTTTACCGGTCAATACGGTAAATTTTACGGTGCCTATCGCACGGCACCCTGGTATATTGAACAAAAAAGGGAAGCCGAAGCCCTGGCTGCCCGGCTGGGGTATGAAAAGGTTTCTGAGGAGAAATCGGCCGTGGCCCAGAAAATCAGGAATTATGTTATCGGTGGGGGCTTTATGTTTGCGATGTGCTCTGCAACGGATAGTTTCGATATTGCCCTGGCTGCGGAAGGAGTTGATATTTGCGAACCCATGTTCGACGGGGATCCTTCAGATCCGAATTACCAGCAGCAGCTGGATTACAGCAAAACTTTTGCCTTCAGGGATTTTATTTTGGAGCGGAATCCAAGGCGCTACGAGTTTTCGTCCATTGACATGACCAACAAAAGGGAAGATGTTCCCAAGGAGTCCGATTATTTTACGCTCATGGATTTTTCCGCCAAATGGGATCCGGTCCCAACCATGCTGTGTCAGAACCACACCGCCCTGGTGAAAGGTTTTATGGGCCAAACCACTGCTTTTGCACCTGCAGAAGTAAAACCAACAGTCCTCGTTTTAGGGGAAAACCGGCTCAACGGGGAAGCCCGATACATCCACGGTATTAAAGGCAGGGGCTTTTTTACCTTCTATGGAGGCCACGATCCGGAGGATTATCAGCATCGGGTGGGAGACCCGAAAACCGAATTGGAATTACACCCGAATTCCCCGGGCTACCGCCTGATTCTAAACAATATTCTCTTTCCTGCCGCCCGGAAAAAGAAACAGAAGACCTAGGAGAGTTGTTCGAGCAGGCGGGTGAGCACCGATTCCACTCCTTCCTGGTCATTGCTGCCGGTCTGGTAGCGCGCTGTTTTCAGAACATTCGGATGTGCGTTGGCCATGGCAAAGCTGAATTCAGCCTGGGTGAGCATTTCCAGATCATTGTTGTAATCCCCGAATACCATTGTGGCACCTGGGAGTATCCCCAACTGTTTTTGGACGTGCTCCAGGGCGTGCCCTTTGTGGGCCAGCGGGTCTGAGATATCTACCCAGTGAGCCCCGGAAACCTTCACCTTAAGGTCAGCCTCAAAGCCTTGTACTTCCGGGAAAATATACTGCTCGGAACTCTCAAAATGATAGACCGCGATCTTCATGATTTCACCCGGAAAACCCTGAAGTCGGTCCAGGTATTCAAAGGACCCGTAATACTCTTTGAGCTGACGCTCAAATTCAGGGGTAGGCGGGTTCAGATATGCCGTGTCTTTCCCACAGAGGACCACGTGGGTTCCGGGGATATTTTCAAGGCGTTCCAATACCTTGTCCCTCAAGCCAGGGTCGAGTGGGGTGGAGA
>NZ_JBAVZJ010000143.1:0-2211 GCF_049588695.1 Robiginitalea sp. | reverse complement strand
CAGATTACCAGTGCCATGAAAATGGTATCTGCTGCCAAGTTGAAGAAAGCTCAGGATGCGATTACGGCCATGCGCCCCTATTCGGATAAGTTATCGGAATTACTTCGGGACCTCAGCGCTAATCTCGATGGGGATACTGCCAGCACGTATGCCGATGTTCGGAAGGTTGAAAAAGTTCTGATCGTCTCTGTAAGCTCCAACCGGGGATTATGTGGGGCGTTTAACTCGAATATCGTTAAACAGAGTGTTTCCCTTTTGCAGGGAGAATATGGAAACAAACAGGTAGATTTTGTCACTATAGGGAAGAAGGCAGACGATTTACTCAGTAAACGGCATACTGTTATTTCCAATCACAACGAAGTATTCGACAATCTCACTTTTGATGAGGTGGCCCCTATAGCGGAAAACCTGATGGCGCATTTTACGGAAGGTCGTTACGATCGGATTTTACTCGTTTACAACCGCTTTAAGAATGCGGCCACCCAACTCGTGATCACGGAGCAATTCCTTCCGATAGAAGCGACTCAGGAAGCTTCCCAACAGCAGGGTACGGCGGATTATATCTTTGAACCCTCTGAAGCGGAAATTGTGGAGCAACTCATCCCTAAATCCCTGAAGACGCAATTATTTAAGGCGATACGGGATTCATACGCGGGGGAGCACGGAGCGCGGATGACCGCCATGCACAAAGCCACTGATAACGCCGGAGAATTAAAAGACCAGCTTACCCTTACTTATAACAAGGCACGGCAAGCCGCTATTACCAATGAGATCCTTGAGATTGTTGGGGGTGCTGAAGCCCTTAACAACTAGATCCTCCTGGTTGATATACAAAACCCCGGCCCAGGCCGGGGTTTTTTTGTTGTGCATTCGGAGTTTTGGGCCGTCCCTTCGGTAATAAAGGGGCATTTTCTGGTTTTGGCATCAATTTTGGAAAGGTATCTTTACAAATGCTGAGCAATTTTTGATTTATGAGAACCTCTTTCTACTTTGGACTATTACTTTCATTTATGGGCCTGATGAGCTGTAGTTCACAACCAAAAATACAAACAGAAGCCCCGTTTACGGTCGAGCGACCCACGGTGGAGTATTGGGTAGGTGGAAGGGAGGAAAGTGGGACCCAAATGCGGTTTGAGGCTCGTTGGAATCCCATAAATCCCTCGGCGATCACCCTGGATTCAATTTTTTTCAGGGGAAGGGTGATGAAGGCAGAATCTCAGGAAACCGAGACGGGTTTCACAATAATGGCCACATTTATTGAAAGCAAGCCAGAATCCGATATGATTATGCACGCGGATGGGCGCCGGGAGGTCGGGAATCAACCCCCAAAACCCTTATCTCCGGGTAAAGCTTTTCCTTTTGACCTGGGTACGGACGAAGCCGTGATATCCTATTTCGAGGGGAAGGCTTCAGAAAAGCGGTATTACAAGATAAGTGGTGTCGTTGAGAAACAGGGTCGGATTTCCCCCGGAAGGACAAAGAACTAACTTTGCAGGCTATTTCTAAATGCCTAATTTAGATAAAGATCTAACGCCCTCCTAGTTGAAGCTTTTCAGGAAACTCTTCAAGCAGACATTCATTTATGGCCTTGCCACGGTGCTGCCCAGGATGCTCTCCTTTCTGTTGCTTCCCCTGTATTCTGCGGTGATGCCACCGGAACTCTACGGTGAGGTTTCCCTGGTTTTTGTTTGGTTTGCCATTTTCAACGTCCTCCTGGCCTACGGGATGGAAACCGCCTTTTTTCGCTTTTACTCGCGAGAACCGGACAAAGAGCGGGTACATGCCACCTCACTTATTTCTATAGGAGCCTCCACTTTATTGTTTCTGATAATTTTTCTGCTGTTTTGGGAGCCCCTCTCCGGCCTCTTGAATATCGATCCGAGGTATATGAGGTACTTTATAGGCATCCTGTGCCTGGACGCCCTGGTGATCATTCCCTTCGCCCGCCTAAGAGCTACTGAGCAACCTGCGGTCTATGCAATAGTCAAAATTGCAAACATCTGTGTAAACCTGGGGTTTAACCTGTTCTTTTTACTCCTGCTCCCAAAATTGGCTGCAGGTGGGTCGGGAGGCGTTTGGGAAGCCTTATATCGTCCTGATTTTGAAGTGAATTACATCCTGATTTCCAATCTGATCGCCAGTGGGATCACCCTGTTGATTTTAAGCGGTAATTACTTTAAGATGCGCTTTGAGTTTGACAGGGCCCTTTTC
>NZ_JBAVZJ010000142.1:0-15530 GCF_049588695.1 Robiginitalea sp. | reverse complement strand
GCTGTTGGCTCCATTGTGAGCACTTTCTGCCAGGTCGCGTAAAAGGCTTCCATTGAGCTAAAATCCCGGGTCAGGATGGCCTGTTGGGATGCCTCCACATGGTAGTGGTCCAAAGGATTGGGGAACTCGTCCTTAACGATATCCTTGAGATCCCGAATAGCCCCCCCTGAATAATTCCGCCCCTTGTAATGAAAGGCGGCATTTTCGTGACACCTTCCCAGGCAAGTCATGTGCCCGATTTCTTCCGGCTTAAAAGTCTTCCCCAGTTTTTCAATCACTTCCGGTTGGGTGCCCGCACATTCACAGGCTGTTCCGTTGCAAACATAGACCTGCTTCCCTTTATTATCCGGTTTTAGGAAGTCGTAAAAAGAAGCTGTCCCAAACGCATTTGCCTTGCCGACCAAAAAATCATCTGCCAATATGGCAAGCTCGTCCGCGTCCGGGGTACCACTGGGCCGGGCAAGGTTTCCCATTGCATCAAAAAAATTGGAATCCAGGCCTTTCCTTCCCAGGAGTTCACTTAGGTTTTCAGACATACTTTAAGGTGCTTTATAATTGATGGTATGGACTCTTGTATTGTTCACGCGATGGGGATTCGAATAACAAGTGGCGCGCCCATCCCTGCAAAACCCCAGTAAAGTGATCCCAAATTCCTTGGCGTAATCCACTGCCAGGGAAGATGGGGCCGATACGGCAGCCAAAAAAGGGATGCCCGCCCTAAAGGCCTTTATGGTAATTTCATAAGAAATACGACCACTGACGGTCATTACTATGGCCTGTTCCAAACGCCCTTCGAGCAACAACTGGCCCACCGCCTTATCTACGGCATTGTGACGGCCAATATCTTCCCGAGCTGCGATAAGCCTTCCCTTTCGATCAAAAAGGGCCGCCGCATGCGTCCCCCCGGATTGCAGAAAATCATGCTGATGCCGGTTCATCTGTTCGAACATCTCTGAAAACCGCTCCGCCGAAAAACTGAGATCTGATGCGATAGCCGATCCAAAGTCCTGTTCTCCCAATTCGGTTTTCCCGCATATCCCGCAAGAAGAAACAGACAACAGGCTGCGGCTATTGGCATAACCGCCTCCCAAATACGCGTCGGGAATCTTCATGGCTGCCACTGCCACAATCCCGTCCTCCTTTTCAATATCCAACTGAACCTCAGGGTGAAAGCCGGACGAATTAATTATGTCCTCACTGTGCAGCATTCCACGCACAAGTTCCAGGTCTGCCCCAGGGGTTCGCATGGAAAGGGTAAAAGGCTTCCCGTTAATTACTATTTGAAGGGCCTCTTCTACCGTTAACGCATCCGACACCGTTTCAACCTTCTGCAGATCGAATTTTTTTCCTTCATAGCTTCGCGTCGCCATTCCCGATTCTTATTCAGATCCCATTATAAAGGGCTCTAACTTTACTAAATATACTGGTTTTTTAGTAATTGGAGCTTCCTTATTCCGGAGTCCTGAACCAGGAGGCGTATTTAACATAACTGGCGGCAATACGCGCTACTTCGCCCTGGCTTAACTCGGGGCTTATTTCCTTAATCTTTCGGGCAGGGGTTCCTGCGAAGACAGAGCCCTCCGGGACAATCGTGCCTTTGGTCAGAACGGCACCAGCCGCAATAATACTGTTGCTTCCCACCACACAATCATCCATAATAATACTACCCATACCCACCAACACATTGTCCTTCAGGGTACAGCCGTGCACTATGGCATTATGGGCAATAGAAACATTGTTGCCAATCTCGGTGGGCGCTTTCTTATAGGTGCAGTGAATGATCGCACCATCCTGTACGTTTACCCGGTTCCCCATTTTTATGTAGTGGACATCCCCGCGAATCACCGCATTATACCAGATACTGCATTCATTTCCCATTACGACATCTCCAACCACCGTAGCGTTTTCCGCGATAAAACAATCCTTCCCAAAAACAGGGTATTTTCCACGTACTTCCCGTATAATAGGCATAGGCGTTTTTTTAGTTTCCTAAAAATAAGGCAAACGCTGCGCCCTTTCCAAAAAAGAAAGGGCTTTAAAGCCCTCGAAAAACAAATTTTTGGTGGGTAGGATTAATAATTCACAGCCGGGCACTTGCAATCATAACGCTTGGCACTGAGCTGTCCAAAATCGTACCCGAGGGTGATTTGATGAAAACCTCCGTTATCCAGTCGGATATCTCCTGACTGATAGGAATAGTTATAACCCACCATAAAATTACCCACATTGGCACCTATCAAAGGCGTAAAGAGCTGGAGTCGCTGCTCCCCGGAAGATCCGTCAACCAAAAACTGGGCCCCACTGAAACTTCGGCGATACGAAAGGCCGGCCCATAGGGTTCCCCATTCCATTTGACGGTAGACTTTCGCATTGAAGTCTACAGACCGCTCCTCAGTGAATTCTGCAATTTGCAATAGTACCGAAGGCTCAAATTGCCATTTACCCCGGTCAAAAACGTAGCCTATGGAAAATAAATAACGCCTGAGGTTGTCAAATTCAATCGCAGTATATAAATCCCTTCCACTCCCCAGGAGGTTCAATACACTGAAATGGGCATAAAACTCAAGGTAACTGTAGGACGCCCCAAAATCTACGTTAAAATACCCCACACTGTTTCGCCCACCCGTAATGATAGGGTCCGCGATAATCGAGCGGAATTCGGTTTCATCGAGGCTGCTTTGGATAAACCCGGCACTCAGTCCGAATGAGAGCTGGTTGAGCACCCTGTAATCCGTCCCCAAAGGAAGGTGATGGGCGTAGGTAAGTTTGAGTCCCGTTTGCGAATGGTACCCGTTGGCATCATTAAAAACAATCGCACCTACCCCACTGCGGGAATCGGGTATCCTGTAATGAAAATTAAGGGTTTGCAGGTTTGGGGCTTCATCCACGCTAAACCATTGCTGGCGGGCCGTCAAACGTACCTTCCCCCCTTCTCCGATTCCCGCCATGGACGGATAGACCAGGTAATAATTATCCATCAGGTAGTCAAAGTAGACCGGGATGCCTTCCTGGGCGCGCAAGGCCCCGGATCCAAAAGCCATCAGGCCCAGAATCAAAAACAACAACCGGTTTATATTAGGAAGGCGAAAACTCAGTTCGAGAGGGTTTTGATATAGGTTATAACGGTACTAAAAGCACCTTAGTATGTTGAGGGTTCCGGTGAAAATAGTTTATTTTTGAGCAAAAATCAGGCTATGGAAGAATACGTGATTACTGTTCGGGAGACCAACCACCCGGCCATCCTTAAATTTGAGGCAAACCAACCCCTCGCTCTTCAAGGGAATTACGAGTATAAAAACATTGATGAGGCTAAGGATTCCCCCCTGGCCCAGCAGTTGTTCCACCTCCCTTTTGTCAAGACGGTCTACATTTCAGGAGATTTTATAGCCCTGGAGCGATTTGACATCGTTTCCTGGGAGGATGTACGGGATGCAGTGGCCCAACAACTTGTCGAATACCTCAACGAAGGTGGAGTCGTAGTACAGGAAGGCAAAAAACAACCCCGGGAAGCGGTGACGGTTTATGCAGAAGTCACCCCAAACCCGGCGGTCATGAAATTTGTGGCCAATAAAAAACTGGTTCCGGCTGTCTATGAATTCAAAAACATAGATGAAGCTAAAGACTCCCCCCTGGCCCGGAAACTCTTTGAACTCCCCTTTGTCAAAGAGGTATTTATGGACCTCAATTACATTTCGGTTTCCAAATACGAAGTGGCCGACTGGAATGAGGTGACCCTGGAGGTACGGGAAATGATTCGCGACTTCCTGGCCGAAGGGGGCCAGGTACTCTCACCTGGAGCCTCGCCTGTTCAAAGGGGAGAAGATACGGTTTCCATGGCCGCCAACACAGATTTGGACAGTACTTCCCAGGAGATTATAAGCATCCTGGACGAATACGTTAAACCCGCCGTGGCCAGTGATGGTGGGAATATCGTTTTTCAGTCCTATGACCCGGATAGTAAGGAGGTACATGTTATTCTCCAGGGGGCTTGCAGCGGATGCCCTTCTTCTACTTTCACCCTTAAGAACGGGATACAGACGATGCTCCAGAATATGATGGGCGAGAGAGTTGGGGAAGTAGTAGCCGTTAACGGCTGATAGGTTCGATTCTGATTGTATTTTACCTTAAAATTCCTTATTTTTAGATGAATAAAAATCAGATACACTATGTCAGTTTTAAAAGTTATTGAAATTCTGGGAAATTCCGAAAAAGGATGGGAAGATGCAGCGGCCCAGGCCGTCGCTCATGCCTCGAATTCCGTTTCCCACATTCGTTCGGTCAATATACAGAACCAGAGCGCTACGGTAAAAGATGGGAAAATTCACGAGTACCGTGTCAATGTCAAAATTTCCTTTGAAGTCAAATGATCTGAGACATTTTTGAAAAATTAAGCGCCAATTTCAGGCGCTTTTTTTTTAGTCTGGTGGCAAACGCCTTTAAATCAAAGTAGCTCCAATTCCTTTTTTACTTTGCCCCGCCAGATGATATTTAAATTTTTCAGACAAGAAGGAGTGAAAACCCGCAAAAAAAATATGGGAAAAATCCGAATATTGGCCCCGGTCGGAACAACCTAAAAAAAATGCTATGAGCTCAAAGGAACCCAATGCACTGATCCACGAAAGCAGCCCCTACCTCCTCCAGCACGCCTATAACCCGGTGCAATGGGAAGGTTGGCATGACCTGACGTTGGACAGCGCCCGAAAATCGGGAAAATTAGTATTGATAAGTATTGGGTATGCTGCCTGTCACTGGTGCCATGTTATGGAACACGAGTGTTTTGAGGATCCGGAAGTAGCTGATATAATGAATGCCCATTTTGTTCCCATCAAAGTGGATCGGGAAGAACGTCCCGATGTGGATCAAATCTATATGGATGCCCTGCAAATCATGAGTGGCAGTGGGGGCTGGCCTTTAAATATAGTCGCCTTGCCCGATGGAAGGCCCTTTTGGGGAGCGACCTATGTCCCCAAAAAAGACTGGATTCGGGTGTTGATGCAATTGGCCAAACTCTATCGGGAGGACCCTGGAAAGGTAAAAGAATATGCGTCAGACCTGACTTCAGCCCTCGAGCGGATCAATCTGGTCACCGGGGAAGGATCCCCGGATTCCGTTCCGAATCCGGAACAATTGGGCCAATGGGTACATTCCTGGAAAAAAGGTTTCGACCTTAGTTTCGGGGGAAAATTAGGAGCTCCCAAGTTCATGACTCCCGCCCTATACGAGTTTTTGATGCACTGGGGGTTTTATACCAAAGACCCCGAAGTAGAAGACCATGTCCGAACTACCCTGGAAGGGATGGCTTACGGGGGTATTTACGATCAGATCGGGGGTGGTTTTTCAAGATACTCGGTAGATCCCCGCTGGCATGTTCCGCATTTTGAGAAAATGCTCTACGACAACGGACAGTTGTTAAGCCTTTACGCATCGGGTTATGCCCGTTTCGGCAACCCGGAATTCCGGCGAATCGTCAATCAAACAATCGGCTTTCTGCTTCGCGAGTTGAAACATCCAGAGGGTGGTTTTTACGCTTCCCTGGATGCCGATAGCCTGACGGATGAAGGCGAGCTGGAAGAAGGGGCCTATTATACCTGGACCGAAAACGAACTACGCACCATCCTCGGGGAGGACTTCGATTGGGTAAAGGAGTACTATAACATAAATTCCTTTGGGCATTGGGAAAAGGGGAAGTATGTACTGGTGCGCAAACTATCAGATAGGGAATTTGCCACAAAAATGGAATGGACCCCTGAAATGTTAACTGAAAAAGTATCTGAAATCCAAATCACACTGATGGATTTCCGCGAGAAAAAACCGCGGCCGCGATTGGATGACAAGTTAATCACTTCCTGGAATGGTTTACTCCTTTCAGGCCTGTGTGACGCCTACAGGTATTGTAAGCTGCCGAAAGCCCTGGAAGAGGCACAGGAACTGGCCAGGTTTATCAATACTACCCTGAGTACGCCTGACGGGGGCCTGTTGCACTCATATAAGGCCGGGGGAAATCCCGTAAACGGTTATCTGGAGGACTATGCCACCGTCATTCAGGGATTTATCAAATTGTATTCCATCACCCGGGAAATTTCCTGGATGGAACGGGCCATGCACCTTACCCGTTACACTTTAGACTTCTTTTCAGCTCCGGGCAAAGCCCTGCTGTATTTCAGCTCCAGCCAGGACAGGGCTCTGATTCGAAGGACTGTCGAGGTCAATGACAGCGTGATTCCTTCCTCAAATTCCACGATGGCCAAAAATCTATTCCTGCTGGGCGCCTTCTTTGCCGAACCCTCCTTTACGGAAAGGGCGACTTCCATGATCGCTTCCCTGCGGGATAAAATTGAGCAGTATCCCGGGCAATACAGCAACTGGATGCACCTCGCCCTTTGGCTGCAAGAACCTTTTTATGAGGTCGTTCTCACCGGACCGGAAGCTTTTGAAACCCTGGACAAACTTCAAAGGCACTACCTGCCCCACACCCTGCTGGGAGCCTCTCAGAGAGAATCCCCTTATCCTTTGTTTGAAGGCAGGCATCACAAAACGTACACACGTATCTTTCTGTGCCGTCAGGGCTCGTGTTTACAACCGCTGACAACAATCGAAGAGGCTCTTGAAGAACTTAAGCCTGCATGATAATCCAAGTTTACCCTTCGATTTTTAGTTGAGTTTTTAGTAAATTCGCCCCTTTAATTAAGCGATATAAATATTGGAAATGGAAGAACTAAGCGGGTATCAGGAATTTCTCTCTAAAGCGATGGACTGGGTTTGGGAATTTATGCCCAATTTGATCACTGCGGTCATTACCCTTATCGTAGGACTATGGGTCATTAAAATGATAAACAAACTCGTTCAGAGGTTCTTCCACAAGGCCGATTACGACCCAACCCTGGAGAAGTTTATCGAAAGCCTTATCAAGGCTGTCCTGAAAATTCTCCTATTTGTCCTGGTCGTTACCCAACTCGGGGTTCAGTCCTCCTCCCTGGTCGCCATTGTGGGTGCCGCGGGCCTGGCTATTGGCCTGGCCCTTCAGGGGTCGCTGGCCAACTTTGCCGGTGGGGTCCTGATCCTGCTCTTTAAACCATTTAAAGTGGGGGATTTTATTTCTGCACAGGGCGTGGACGGTACCGTCAAGGAAATTTCGATTTTCACCACTAAAGTCAATACCTTCGGGAACCAGGTTGCTATAATTCCCAATGGTCAACTCTCGAACAATAATATCATTAACTACAATTCAGAATCCACACGTCGGGATAAAATCGATGTGGGGATAGGATACGGCTCGAACATCAAGAAAGCCAAGGAAGTCCTTTTGGAGATCTGCGCAGCGGACAAACGCATCCTCAAAGATCCTGCACCTGAGGTCTATGTGGGGGAATTGGCGGACAGCTCTGTGAATCTCACCCTCCGATTCTGGGCCGAAAATGCGGATTTCTGGGCGGCGCATTTTCATGTGATGGAAACTTTGAAGGAGCGCTTTGACGCTGAGGGTATTGAAATTCCATTCCCACAGCGGGATGTTCACACCAAAACTTTGGCCTAAGGTTTAGTCCTTCTGCTTTTTTTTCTGGAGGATAAAGTCTTTGAGGTAAAAGGGCTCAAAGTAGGCTACATCTTCAAACCTTTCTTTTTTGAAACGGTCTGCGGCCAACAGCCCCACTTCCCGGGATCCGGGCAATATGGATGTGTGAAAGTGGAAATTCGGATGAGTAAGGACTTCGCGACATTTCTCAGCCCCGTTTCCCAAAAGATGCACGGGACCCTGAGAGGTCCATTTTGAAAAGGAATCCACCGATATAATTTCAGCACGTGTGGGACCTATCTGCTTGTGGTCTGCATCAAAAACGGCCACATAAGCCTCCATCCGACGCGCATCCAGCATGGGGATTAGGACCCCTTCGGCCTCTTTAAACTGAAAAGCCATACTCCTTAAAGTCTCCACGGCAATCAGTGGAATACCCAAAGCAAAACAAAGCCCTTTGGCCGCGGCCACCCCAATACGCAGCCCGGTATAGGAGCCGGGACCCTTACTAACCGCTACTGCTTCGAGGTCTGCCCAATGCAGTCCGGCTTCGCGCATGGCCTCATCCATAAAAACATGGAGCAATTCCCCATGGGTATAATCGGGGGAAGGATCCTCCCTGATGGCGAGCAATTCGCTTCCCTGGTAAATGCTGACAGAACAATTGGTAGAAGCCGTTTCCAGGCTGATGATTCGCGCCATAGGCTACAAAGATAACGACCTGACCGCATTGAAGCCGGTCAGGTCGTGAAAAATTAAGTACCAGAGAGAGGATATGGAATCCTAGTTTAAAGTCAGGGGCAGTCCGAAGTAAAACTCGACGAGTTTAATCCTGAATATGTAATCATATTTGGTTCGGATAACGTCTGCTGCCGCATTGTCTACCCGAGCCTGTGCTACACCAAAATCAAAAGCATTGAGCAACCCAACTTCATAACGCTCCTTGGCGTATTCGTAGGAAAGCCTGCGGGCTTCGAGGGTTTTAACAGCGGCCTCATAGTTCTTCGCAGAATTCTTGACATCCACGTAGGCCTGGTTGATATTGGTCTCCAATTCCAGTTTGTCCTGTTCAAATTGCAGTTCTGCCCGCTCCAGGTTTATCTCCGATCTTTTTACAGAATTCCGCACGTTAAGGCCGTTAAAAATGGGAACATTAATCCGTGCCCCATAAAATATACCATCATTGAGCCATAGCTGGTCACCAAAACTTACATCATCTCCCGTTAGGGGATCCCGAAATTCAGAGGAGTACCGTGTACTGTAGTTGAAAAAAGCTTCAAGAGTAGGCATATAAGCCCCTTTGGCAATTTTCACATCCTTCTCAGCCAGGTCGACAAATGCCTCAGACGCTTTTATATCATTTCTGAAAGTCAGGGCCTTTTCATAAATCTCACGGGGGGAATTCATCAGTACATCCGATGGAGGAACATCGTACTCCTCGTCGGCCACATCAAAGTTTTCATAATCCGTGATCTGCAGCAACTGGGCAAGCGAGATCCGGGACAGGAGGACCTGGTTTTCCCCATTGACAATCTGCTGCTCCTGGGAGGCTGCAGTTGCCTGGATTTCCAACAAATCCCCCTGGGGCAAAACGCCCTCCTCAACCTGTACCCTGGTACGTTCCAAATCCTGTTCCGTCGCTTTATACAATGCCCTCGAAACCTTTAGGGTTTCTTTATTGGAAATAATTTGCAAATAGGCAAGGGCCACATTTAGACGAATATCATCTTTCAGATCGTCCAGGCGATACTGGTTGGCCAGTTTGTTCATGTCGGCCCTTCTGAGCGCATTGTAATTTCGCAACCCGTCAAAAAGGTTCACCGCTGCGGTGGTATTTCCTGTAGCCGTTTGTATCGTCGTATTGGTTGGCTGGTTGGTCGTAGGGTCGAAGGTAAGACCTGTGTTTCCCCCGGCCTGCAGCTGGGCGTTAATGTTAGGCAATAATCCACTAATTGCTTCTGATTTATCCAGTTCCGCATTTCTCAGGTCGAGTTCGGCCTGCTGAACGGTCAGGTTATTCTCAACAGCATAGATGACGCATTCCTCCAGGGTCCACTTTTTCACCTGACCGGAAAGCATACCCAAACTGAGTAAGCAAAGTGCAGTGATGATTCGAAGTTTCATGATTCGTTTTTTGATAGTTACTATAATTGGTTATTCAGGATTGATGTCTCCTTTTTACGCGTCTTCTGTTTCAGCTTCCTCTTCCTCTTCACCTTTCTTTATAGGTTCGGTCTTGTTCCAAATTTTAACCTCATCCTCCATCTCCAGTCCGGATAGGACCTCCACATTGACACCATCTGAAATTCCAATCTCAATATCACGCCTTTCAAATTGCTGGTCTCCGGTAGCTACCTCCACATAGGGTTTGTCGGTTTCCCGGTCAAATTGTAAAAGGGCTTCCGGGATGACCATGATATCCTCCTTCTTCTCCAGGGTCAGGGAGGCATTGGCACTATAACCGGCACGGATCAGGATGGAATCATTCACGGTAACATCTCCTTCAATTTTGAACTTTACGGCTCCCGTTTCTTCAACCCCTTTTGGGGCGATAAACTTCAGCGTAGCGTCAAAGGTCTTATCGTCGATAGCCCCCAGGCTGATCTCCAGCGGCATCCCGACTTCGAGTTTCCCTACTTCACCTTCATCCACCTGTCCTTCGAAAATCATTTTCCCAAGGTCCGCTATAGTCGCGACGGTGGTACCATCGTTAAAGTTATTGGCCAGGATAACCTGGTCTCCTACTTCCACGGGAATTTCCAGAATGGTTCCCTGGACGGTGGCCAGAATATTGGTATTGGCATTGGTGGCCCCACCGGCCGAACCTTTGAGGATAATCTGGTAGTCGACCTTCGAGTTCTTTAACTCTTGTTCGGCTTGATCGTATCGCAACTGAAGGTCCACAAAACTCTGATTGGAGATCACTCCCCGATCGTAGAGCTTTTTGTTCCGGTCGTACTCTATTTTTATCGTATTTAAAGCGAGTTCCGCATTACGAACACGTCCCCGCGCCTGGTTCAGGGCCTGCTCATTGGGAACTACACGAATAGTAGCGATCAGATCTCCAACTTTTACATTATCTCCTTCCTCTTTCAGGACTTTTTCGATAATACCGGTGATCTGGGGTTTGATTTCGATCTCTTCCTGAGGAATTACCTTGCCGGTCGCGACGGTCTTCCGCTCAATGGTGGAGGTAAAAGGGGTTGTCGTTTCATAGGTAATCGCAGACTTCGAATTGGTCTTGATAAAATAAGTGGCAGCCCACAGGGCGCCCAGTACCAGTATCCCTATCAATCCGTATTTAACAAACTTGTTCATTTCAGTAGTTGGTGTTAATTATTGTTTTTGATTCGGTTTTTATTCTTCGCGCAAGGCGTCAATGGGTTTTATGCTAACCGCCCGTTGAGCCGGGATTAACCCGATAAGGGTTCCTAATATTACCATGATCAAAAGGGCTCCGATAACCAGGGGTATGGGAACTGTAGGATTCGTATACGGGAAATCCGAATTGTCTTTTGTCATATTATTGATCAGGTTCAGTACGCCCGCCCCTAAAATGATCCCGATGATCCCCGCCACCAGGGTCAGGAATACAGACTCGAGTATAATGAGGGATCGCACTTCTCCGGGTGTTGCCCCCAGCGCCCTGCGGATTCCGAGTTCTTTGGTGCGCTCTTTAACCGAAATCAATAAGATATTCCCAATACCGATTACCCCGGCCAGTATGGTCGCCAAACCGACGATCAGGGAAAGAAAGGTAATGCCTTTGGCAAACCCGGTAATCTGGGCAAAAGCCTCGCCCAGGTTAAACGATCCTATAGCGCGCTCATCATCCGGGTGGACCTGGTGTATGCGCTTTAAAGTCCGCTTGACATCCTTTTCCACTTGCACTACATCGGCATCGTCATAAGCCGCTATTGTAAAGTATTGGGCATTGTCTGCGGTATTGTACAATTTTCTGAAGGTGGCATATGGCATAATTATATCGCCATCTGTACCAAATGGCGTCGTCTGGCTGAATTTAGCCACTCCGATAACCTTAAAATACACCCCGTCTATCCGGATATACTGCCCGATCGGGTCTTCATCTTCTTCAAAGAGCTCCTGCTCGGTGCGTTCCCCGATGACCACCACCTTGCGTTGTTGGTCCATGTCTTCTTCGTTGATAAAGCGTCCGTTATCAAATATTTTCTGAGTCGCCATCTTGGCGATTTCCGGATAATAGCCGTAAATCGGGTAATTATTGGATTTCAAGTTGTTGACCACCTGGGCACCTGTACCTCCGAAAACACCTTTCGTATTGACCGGAGCGATATACTGGATATCGGGAACAGTATTCCTTAGCGTCTCCGCATCGCCAACCTTTAGGGCGATACTTCTTCCGATCTTGTAACCGGCATAAGGAATACTGGTACGCTGGGACCAGGCGAACAAACTGTTTTTGGCTACGGTCTCAAAGTTCCGTTCAAAACCATTGTCAAGGCCTTTGGAAGCCCCTGCCAGGGCGATGTAGATAAAGATCCCCCATAATACCCCAATCACGGTAATGATCGTACGGGTCTTGTTCTTTCCGATAGAACCGAAAATCTCCTGCCATGTATTTTTGTCAAATAAAAATTTCATTATTCGTTCCTTAGGGCCACGATGGGTTTAATTCTAGCTGCCCGGCGCGCAGGGATATAACCGGCAAGTGCACCGAAAAATATGAGGATAATCGTTGCGAAAATGGCCACCCCTGTACTGATATAGGGACTGGTTATAAAATAATCATCTTTCAGGCGGTCTCCGATCCACTTCAGGAGTCCGATCCCGATTAGCATGCCGACAAAGCCGGATACCGTGGTAATAAAAACAGACTCCAGCAAAATACTGCCGATGACGCGTTTAGGGGTAGCGCCAATGGCCTTTCGGATACCGATCTCTTTGGTCCGTTCCTTAACCACATACACCATGATATTACTGATCCCGATAATCCCGGCGATGATTGTCCCAAAGGCCACTACAGAAACGATCAACTGCAGTACCCCGGCAAAGTCCTGGTTTTGCTTTAAATTGTCTGCCACATTGCGGATAAAAAACCCGTTCTGATCGTCCGGGCTGATGATTTTTTTATCCTTTAAAAAAAGCCTGAGGTTCTTTTCAAATGCCATAGCTCCGGTATACCCGAGTTCCGGTTTAAACTGTACCACAATCTGTCCGATCTTATCGGTGTTTTTTTCAATGAGCTGGCGGGTGGTGTAGGGAATGTAAATCTGGCGTTCTTCGTTATCCCCTCCGTCGTCCTGGAATACCCCTACGACCTTAAAAACACTGCCCCCAATATCGATATACTTTCCAATGGCGTTGCGACCGTTAAAAAGATCTACTTCAACCAATCGACCAATCACCGCATTCCGCGTTTTTTCATCCACGTCCCGCTGGTTGATATACCGCCCCTGCATGATGATGGTCTTCTCTGCGAACTGTTGTCCCCAGTCTACGCCAATGGTCGTGTAGTCGTTGGATTCTTCTTTATACGTTGTAGTGGCCGTTCTGAAGATTCTCGGAGAAATGTGTTCCACAAACATCGGGAAGGTTTCCTCGATATCGGTCAGGTCTGAATTCTCAAATTCGATATTCCGATTAGACTTATATCCCTTGTAGGGTATAGAGGTTCGGCCCGGAAAGATATAGATCACATTGGTAGCGTCGTCTCCGAAAAATTCATTAAAAGTGTTGACCAGTCCATTGCCCATCCCGAACAATGTGATGAAAATCAGGATGCCCAACGCGACGGTAAACCCCGATAAAAAGGTACGCAGCTTATTCTTGCGCAGTGTGATGAATATTTCCCTCCAGGTATCCCTACTGAACATATTGTGAAGCTCTTACCTGCTCAATTTTTTTGTCTTCCACGATCACCCCGTCTTTCAGGTGAACGATACGCTTACACATGTGCGCAATATCATCCTCATGGGTAACGACCAGTATCGTATTCCCCTGGTCGTTGATTTTCTGGATCAGATCCATCACCTCGTAGGAGGTTTTACTGTCCAGGGCCCCGGTAAGCTCATCCGCTAAAAGGACTTTAGGTTCTGCGACCATCGCCCTGGCTACGGCTACCCGTTGTTTTTGTCCCCCGGAGAGTTCACTCGGCAAGTGGTGTGACCATTCTTTGAGCCCTACCTGCTCGAGGTATTTCAGTGATTTTTCCTCTCTTTGCTTTCGGCTTACCCCTTGATAATATAAGGGAAGAGCCACGTTTTCGAGGGCTGTTTTGTAATTGATCAGGTTAAAAGACTGAAAAATAAATCCCAGGAATTTATTCCTGTAATTGGCTGCCTTGGTCTCGTTGAGGTTTTTGATCGGCAAGCCATCCAGGACGTACTCCCCGGAGTCGGCTACATCCAGCATTCCAAGAATATTGAGTAGGGTAGATTTTCCGGAACCTGAAGACCCCATAATGGCTACGAGCTCACCGGCTTCGACTTTAAAGTCAATTCCCTTTAAGACATGCAGGGAGTTGCTGCCCATTTGATAGGACTTGTGAAGATCTTTAATTTCAATCATGGTTAGTTAGCACTTTAAGCGGCTGTGGTAGTTAGACCGCGAAGTTGTTAAAATGTTACAAGGGATACACCAAATTTTATGTTAAAACAAGGTTATGCCCCTGACTCCTCCGGTGCCAGAGCGTTCCAAACCTTAATGGCATCTGCTTCCTGCAGGCCGGATTTTACTTCCACATAAATCCCATCGCTTACGCCGAGCTCAAGGTCCCTACGCTCAAATTTCTGGTCGGAGACCATCACCTCCACAAAAGGTTTTTTGGTTTCTTCATCGAATTGGACAAGGGCTTCCTTAATAGCGATCACGCTGTCGGCCCGATCCAGTATAATCGAGGCATTGGCACTGAGGCCCGCCCGGATAAAAATATCGTCCTGTTTGGTAAGGGTCCCTTTAATCTCAAATTGTATGGCCCCGTTTTCAGCCTTTCCCTTGGGAGCTATATAATCCAGTACTGCGGGAAACACTTTGTCTTCCAGGGCACCGACCGTGATTTCCAACGGCAGGTCTTCTGCTATTTTTCCCACTTCTGACTCGTCTACCTTACCTTCGAAAATCATTTTGTCTACATCGGCAATCGCAGCAATAGTGGTTCCTTCATTGAAATTATTAGCTTCGATAACCTGGTTACCTACCTCAACCGGTACTTCCAGAACCATACCGCTTACCGTAGCCCGGATCAGGGTATTTGCAGCACTGCTCAGCCCGCTTGTCGTCCCGGTCAGGACAATGTCGTAACGTTTGTTGGCAGCAGAAAGTCCCTGTTTGGCCTGATCGTAGGACACCTGTGCCCTATCCATATCTGCCTGGGAAATAACCCCCCGGTCAAAAAGCTGTTTTTGACGCCGGTAATTCCGCTGTTGGTCTGCGAGGGTTATTTTGGCATCCTCGATAGCGTTTTTGGAATCGTTCAGCGCATTTAGGTTGGGGACGACCTTGATTTTGGCAATCAGGTCCCCGGATTGTACCGAATCCCCACCTTCTACATAAATTTCCTCAATTACCCCGGAAATATTGGGCTTTATAAGTACTTCTTCCAAAGGCAGGATACTCCCCGTGGCTACAGTCTTCTTCACGATGTTTTGGCGCGAAGGCGTTTCAGTCTCATACACCACCGGATCCTCTGCATTTTTCTGATAGAGGTAGTACATCGCTCCTGAGAACGTTACCAGGATAAGTATCAGAATGATTAGGGTAACAGATTTTTTCATTTTAGTCAGTCTTTAGTATTCAATTATCGGTCTTTGGTTTTTTTCTATTCGGTTCTCAGGGCGTCTATAGGCTTCACCCGGATGGCGCTTTGGGCGGGGATGAATCCCGCAAACAAACCTGAAATAATAAGGATGGCCAGGGCCACCACAATAACCCCAAGATTGACGCTGGGGTTGGCAAACATGTCCACAGGTCCGCTCATATCCAAAATCGCATTGATTCCGTAAATAAACAGGGCTCCTACACTTATACCAGCCATTCC
>NZ_JBAVZJ010000141.1:0-1790 GCF_049588695.1 Robiginitalea sp. | reverse complement strand
TTTCTTGTTGGGCACCAGGTTAAGTACACAATTGCTGACAATAACATCCGCCACATCGTCGTTCACGGGCAAGGCATCGATATCCCCTTCCCTGAATTCGACGTTGTTATACCCCATTTTTTCCGCGTTCAGGCGGGCCTTTTCAATCATAACGGGGGTAAAATCAATCCCGATCACCTTGCCTGCCGCCCCGGTTTCGTGCCGGGCTACAAAACAATCGTTACCCGCTCCGGACCCCAGGTCTATGACAATATCGCCCTTTTCGATTAAGGCAAACTCCGTTGGAAGGCCACATCCCAGTCCTAAATCTGCATCTTCCACGTACCCTTCTGTGTCTGTGTAGTCGTCCATCATAATGTTGTACACCTTATTGGACGGGGTAGTAGCCCCGCAGCAAGAGGAGGCATTTTCAACCTTGCCCTGTCCGGCAATTTTGGCATAACGCTCCCGTACCAAATCCTTTAATTCCTGTTCGTTTTTCATTGAAATTGTTTTTAGTAGATTCAATTAAGACCCCTGGGGCTCGCAAGGGTTTTGGATAGTCAGGTCGCTGTTCAGAAATTGGAGGATAACCCCCTTCATCTCTGCCCAGTTCTCCGGGTCAATACAATAACAGACACTTGCCCCATCCACAGCACCCTGGATTAAACCGAGTTTTTTTAATTCTTTAAGGTGTTGGGAGATCGTAGGTTGGGCCAATCCTATTTCCTGGACCAGATCACCACAGACGCACCCCTGTATTTTAAACAAGTGGTCTAGTATGGCTACGCGGGCCGGATGGCCCAATCCTTTTGCCAGTGCGGCAATACGATTCTGCCGGTCTGTAAACTTTTCGGTCTTGGAAATTCCCATAATTCTATTATTATCGCAATATTACGATTAAACTTTGAATCTTCAGAAGATAGACTATATTATTGTTTTAAAACAGTCAAACGCCTGCCGTCTGAGTGACTGGAGAATTCAGGGGCGTACATGCTTTGGATATTGGAGATGCCCGACGCAAAGTTTCCGGAGTTATTCACACGTAGTTCATATTCAAACACATATGTCCCCTTGGGGAGTCGGTCAAAAAAGAAATGCGTAGCCACATCTTTAGTAGCCTGATAATACCCCAGGCCGTCCTGCCATTTATACTCGGACAGCACATCCACGGGTTCCAGGCCCGAGCCCCTCAAATCCTTAAGATGTATAAATTCAAGGGATTCCCGGGCAATAATTTCCAGGCGGACCGTCAGGAGATCGCCTACTTTTAAAGGTGCATTTTGGTCAACAGGCGAAAGGGTGGTTCCACTGGCAGATTGGTTTTTCAAATAGAGCCCCTTGGTGATTTTTAGAGGGCCATCCGCGGTCTCTATGATCTGATCGACATCTTGGAAGTACTGCCAGTAAACCGCTCCGAACCCTGAAACTTCCCCTTTATTCGCAACCTTTAATGTGGCCATATCCGAAGTAATTTCCCCACCCTTCCAGGCCCTTTTAAAGTAGCCTGTTTTTGCCTCCTTATCTTCGGAGCTGAGTTTATCGGGATTGATCTCCTGATCCCCCAGGTTTAAGGAAGTGCTTTGTGAAAGGGATAACCATGGCCCTCCGCGCATCAACAAAGCATAAACGGCTTCGGTTGTCGCTTTTGTCGTTTCCCATCTATGGGTGCGCTTATTTTTAAGCAACCACAATTTGAGTTGATCGATTTTCTCGATGTCATCCGTAATCTCCGAAAAGGCTTCAATCAGGAGCGACTGTATCTCCACCGGGGCTTCATACCAATACCAACCCGGTTCAGTCTCCTTCCA
>NZ_JBAVZJ010000140.1:0-5663 GCF_049588695.1 Robiginitalea sp. | reverse complement strand
GTTTTAGAACCCGTTACCAGGTGTCCGTAATCCACTCATGGGGAGTGCGGTTCATCCAACGCCCCCTGGTGAAATCGGGAAAAAATTGGGCCGAGCCGTTTTCGGCTATCGAGCGTTCCGAAAGTGGGGTCACCGCACTCCAGGCGGCTGCGTCGTATACATCGATAGGTGGGGCTACTTTTCTTTTCGCAGCTTCCACAAAGGCGTGGAGTACAAAGAAGTCCATTCCGCCGTGGCCGGACCCTGTGGCGTACTCCCCGTACTTCTGCCAAAGGGGGTGGTCGTATTTCTCCAACCAGGGGGTCGCTTCATCCCATCGGTGCGGCTGGGACTTCCCTTCGATGTAAATCCGGCTACCGTCCACCTCCCACAGGCCGTTGGCCCCCTGTACCCGAAACCCAAGGGAATAGGGTCGTGGCAGGTTACAATCATGGGTGATGATGATGGTCTCCCCCCGGGCCGTCTGCAGGGTGGACGTAATCACATCCCCCTGTTTAAACTCCAGGGAGGCATTGGGATGGTCCGCACCTCCTTGCTGTACGATATGGTTGTGAAGGCCGACAGATTTGGTGGCGGCCGAAGTAAGGCTCATAAGCCTGTTGCCCCGGTTGATATCTGCCATGACGGCTACCGGGCCCAGTCCGTGGGTCGGGTATACATCCGCATTTCGATGCAGGGAATAGGCCGTCCTCCATTGGGCCTCAGAGGTCGCCTTTTCACCAAACTCCACCCCTCCTCCGTAGGGCTGCTGCCCATTGTTGAATTTCACTTCCCTTAAATCGTGCTGATAGCCACATCGGAAATGGATCAGTTCCCCGAAAACCCCTTCCCGCACCATCCTGAGTACCGCCAGGATGTCCCTGCGGTAATTGACGTTTTCAAGGAGCATCATATGGGTACCTGTGGCCTCATGGGTGTTCACTAAATCCCAGCACTCCTCCAGGGTGGTGGCAGCCGAGACTTCCAGGCCCGTATACTTTCCGGCCTTCATGGCATCGACAGCCATGGGCGTATGCCAGCTCCAGGGTGTGGAAATGACCACGGCGTCCACATTCTCCAGCCCGAGTAAATCCCTGTAGGAATGGGGATGTGCCCCAAAAGTAGCCGCCTTTTTCTTCCCGGCTTTCTCGAGTAATCCGGTGCATAGACGAAGGCGCTCCGGATCTGTATCGCAAAGGGCTGTAACCTCCACATCTTCCCGCTGCAGCAGATTCTCCAGGTGGTTTGTACCCCTGAGGCCTACGCCAATGAGGCCTACCCGCAATAGAGGGGCAACTCCAGGGGCCGTTAAGGCATGACTGGTCAGGGGGTTGAGGCTCAAGGCTGCGGTAGTCAGCGCCATTTTCTCGAGGAAGGAACGTCGGGATTGCATCTGTATTAAATTAGGGTTATTTCCGGGTATGGAAGTTAGGAAATCCTGATGGGTTCTCTGGATTTCGATCTCAAAATAGTACTTTAGGGGCGCTAAAAAATGATTTTTTATGACTTTACTTCTGATGGCCGCCGGCCGGGGAAGCCGTTACGGCAAACTCAAACAATTTGACGATATAGGGCCCAAAGGGGAATTCCTGATGGAATTCAGTATCTACGATGCCCTGGCCAATGGTTTTGAACATATCGTGGTCATTACCCAGAAAGACAATGTGCAATATCTTCAGGAGTATCTCGAAGCACGCCTGCCCTCCGGGGTTCGTCTGGATGTACTGGCCCAGGAGTTAAGCGACCTGCCTGAAGGGAGCTCGTTTTCAGGGGAACGTCCCAAACCCTGGGGGACCGCCCATGCGGTCTGGACGGCCCGGAATGTGATTCAAAATCCTTTTGCGGTGATCAACGCAGATGATTACTACGGGCAGGCTGCCTATGCAAGGGCTGCTGAATTTATGAAGCGGGCCGGGGCCGACGATGCCTTTGGAATTGTCGCCTACACGCTCAAGGACACCCTCTCCCCTTACGGCTCTGTCTCCAGGGGCGTCTGCAGTCAGGATGGGAAGGCGCTTGTATCGGTAGATGAACGCCTTGAGATCGCTGAGACCGATGGAAGCATTCAGGATGCCGACAGCGGATTGTCATTTAGCGGAGATGAACTCGTCAGTATGAATTTCTGGGTCTGCCAGCCTTCTATCTTTCCCAAAATTGAAGCCGATTTCAGAACTTTTCTGGATACTATGGAGGACCCCGCCAAAGGGGAAATCTACCTGCCTTTCGTGATCCAGGACATGTTGCAGGGTGGAACAGCCCAGGTAGAAGTGATCCCTTCAGATAGCAAGTGGTTCGGAATCACCTACGCCGCAGATAAGGAACTGGCCATGCAGGAATTGGCGAATTTATCCAATACGGGAAAATACCCTTCCCCCCTCTGGAAGAACACCTAAGCCGACCTCGTTATGGCCCCCTCCCAGCCCCTGGAAATCCTTAAACAATTTGGCATCTCGGGCGCTGGAATCTCGCTGGAAACCCTTACCCAGGGGTATATCAACGACACCTTCCGGGTCCATACCCCAAAGGGCGACGGATTTGTCTTGCAGCGGATTAACCCGGTGGTTTTTCCAAAACCGGAGGTACTGATGGCCAATCTGGAAATGGTCCTCCCCCTGCTTGAAGGTCCGGGGTACCGCGGGTTGAAACTCCACCCAAACAGGAAAGGAAAGACATCTATAAAGGACCCCGCGGGAGGCCTGTGGCGTGTTTTCAACTACATCCCCGACTCCGCGAGCTACACCCGGGCGGAAACGCCCCAAATGGCGAGGGAAGCGGGCCGGATTGTGGCTATTTTTCACCTTCTGGTCTCCCCACTGCCCACGGAAGACTTACAGGTTTCCCTCCCGGGTTTTCACGATATCCGCGAAAGGATTACCCAATTGCGAGCTGCCATAGACGGGGCCCCGGCTGAGCGGAGTGAAAACTGTTCAGACCTGATCGCACAGGCCGAAGCCCTGTATGCGTTTTGCCGGCAAATCCCTTTTGAAGCCCTCCCGCTTCGGGTGTGCCACAACGACACGAAACTCAGTAATATCCTTTTTGATACGCAGTCGGGAAAGGCGCTCTGCCTGATTGATCTCGATACGCTTATGCCCGGCCACCTGCTCTGCGACTTCGGGGATGCCGCCCGCGGGCTGATCGCCTCCCGAACCGAAAATGGGAAATCCGGAAAGGCGGCGGGCCCGGATCTAAAAAGTTTTGAGGCTTTTGTAAAAGGATGGAAAGAGAGTGGGTTAAAGATGCAGCCTGTGGAAAAACAGTGGCTTTGCCATGGCGTGGTATTGATGCCGGCCCTCCACGGCATCCGCGCGCTTGCCGATTACCTCAGCGGGGACCGCTATTACAAGGTGGCGTACCCGGAACAAAACCGGGACCGGGCCGGTGTGTTGCTGCACTCCGCCCAAACGGCCCAAAAGGCACTGGGTCGCATACAGGAAATCGCAGAAAATACGTGGGCCTGACTACTTAAAGGCGCTGATACCGGTAATGTCCCACCCGGTGATCAGCAGGTGGATGTCGTGGGTGCCTTCATAGGTGATGACCGATTCCAGGTTCATCATATGCCGCATAATTGGATATTCCCCTGTAATACCCATACCCCCCAGAACCTGCCGGGCTTCACGTGCAATATTAATGGCCATATCCACATTGTTCCGCTTGGCCATGGAGATCTGGGCTGTGGTGGCCCTGCCTTCATTTTTAAGCTGCCCGAGCCGAAAGGCCAACAACTGCGCCTTGGTGATTTCGGTAACCATCTCGGCCAATTTTTTCTGTTGCAACTGGGTGGCTGCGATAGGTCTGTCAAACTGAATCCGTTCTCCCGCATAGCGCAAGGCCGTGTCATAGCAGTCCATAGCTGCTCCGATCGCCCCCCAGGCAATTCCGTACCGGGCTGAATCCAGGCAACCCAGGGGGGCTCCCAAACCACTTTTACCCGGAAGGAGATTCTCCTTGGGCACCTTTACATTGTCGAAAATCAGCTCTCCGGTAGCCGAAGCGCGAAGCGACCATTTATTATGCGTTTCGGGGGTTGAAAAACCTTCCATGCCCCTTTCCACGATCAACCCGTGTATACGGCCCTCTTCGTTTTTGGCCCAGACTACCGCGATATCTGCAAAGGGGGCATTGGAAATCCAGAGCTTGGCCCCGTTGAGCAAATAATGATCGCCTTTATCGATGAAATTTGTGGTCATCCCACTTGGGTTAGACCCGTGGTCCGGCTCGGTCAGGCCGAAGCACCCCATCATCTTCCCACTGGCCAGGGAGGGTAAATACTTTTTACGTTGCTCCTCCGTCCCATAGGCATATATAGGGTACATCACCAGGGAGGACTGCACGGAAGCCGTAGAGCGCACCCCGCTGTCCCCGCGTTCAATTTCCTGCATGATCAGTCCGTAACTGATCTGGTCCAGGCCTGCCCCTCCGTATTCCGGCGGGATATAAGGCCCGAAAGCCCCAATTTCTGCAAGGCCACTGATGATCTGGGTGGGGAATTCCGCCTTCTGGGCGTATTCCTCTATAATGGGGGATACATCCCGCTTGACCCAGCTGCGGGCAGCATCGCGTACGAGTTTGTGTTCTTCGGTCAGTAACTCGTCAAGGAGGTAGTAATCCGGGGCTTCAAAAAGATCTGGTTTCATCCTGCAGTATTTCTGTCAAAGGTAGCTAAAGCGGGTAAAGAAACCAATACGAACCCCCGGTATTGCACCTGCAAAAAAGGAGTACACCGGACCCCCTTACACCCTCCGCCACAGACGTGATGTCCTCTCCCCCTATTCCGCGCTCACAAAACGGGCCAGCAGCGTGTGAAAGTGGTGTACGCCCTGCTCCCGGGTAGGGGAGAACCGACCGGCTTTGTAGTACCGGGATCGAATACCCTTATGCACTCCTTCCACAACTTCCTCGTCTTCCATTTCTACTTTGTCCAGGCCGGAGCCTGCCCCCTGCCCCAGTTTTGCAGCATCGTATACATAACTCCTAAAGGAGACCCGGGTCCGGCTCGGGCCCAGCGGCTGCACCAGGTTTATCGAAAGGCCCCAGGGATAAAAATTAAACATTGTATTGGGAAAGACCCAGTAGTAATAGGCCGCTACGTTTTTACCGAAATCCGGATGGCCTTCGGGCAAATCAAAGACCATTTCCGAGCCCTCGGCGTACCCGATTTGCAGGTTGAGATAGGGATACAAAACCGTCTCATAGTCGCCGTAATCCAGCACCGCATTCAGGTCGTCGTGGACAAAGGGAATATGGAACCCTTCCAGGTAGTTATCACAATATAGGGCCCAATGCGCATTGATGGAATACTCTTTATGGCGGGACGGGTCTTCATGGAATTCCTCCAGGGGCAGGAAACCTACCCGTTCGGACATCGCATCCAGGACCTGCTGAAAATCAAATTCCGGATTCAGGCCTGCAAAAAGAAGCGGGCCCCATTTCCGCAACTCAAAGGCCGGGAGGTTGTCGCAGGCCGTGGGGAAATCCTCTGTTTGCCCAAATTCCGGCATGTGCTCAAAAGCACCGTCCAGGTCGAAGCGCCGTCCGTGGTAGCCACAGACCAGTTTCCGTGTTTTTCCTGCCGCCCCAACGACCAGGTTTCCCCTGTGGGTACATACGTTGCTCAGGCAGTGCAGGACCCCTGAGGCATCCCGGGTAAGGACCATAGGTTCATCGAGAAAGCCTTCGAG
>NZ_JBAVZJ010000139.1:0-5929 GCF_049588695.1 Robiginitalea sp. | reverse complement strand
GGTTGACGACGTGATTAAAGTAGGTCAGACCGTAGCTATCATAGAGATTGCCGGAGAAGCAGTAGCGTCCGCGGAAGAGTCGGCTGCCGAGCCGGTAGTGGAAGCACCAGCGCCAGCGAAGGCTGTTCCAGAGGTTATCCAGACCGTTGTGAGCGCCAGGGAAACAGCTTCGCCTGCGGCCAGTCCTGCCAATACCGGAGAGGCGGAGCGTTTTTACTCTCCCCTGGTACGCAACATGGCCAAAGAAGAAGGTATAGGACAGCAGGAACTGGACGCCATCCCGGGTACGGGCGTCGGAGGCCGCCTCACCAAAGAAGACATGCGCCAGTATATCGAAGGCCGCAAACAAGGTGCAGCCCCGGTAGTGAGTGCTTCTGAGCCTGTTGCGCAATCTCCTGCGGCCCAAAACATTGCCCGGGACAAAAGCCCTGAGGCAGCCCCTGCACAAAAAACACCCCTGCCTGGCGTAAAAGGAGATGAGAAAATTCCGATGACCCGAATGGGCAAGTTGATTGCCAAACATATGACAGATAGCGTGGCCACTTCGGCTCACGTTCAGAGTTTTGTGGAGGTAGATGTTACGCGTGTCGTCGAATGGCGGGATAAAGTAAAAGACGCTTTTCAGAAAAGGGAGGGCGAGAAACTGACCTTTACACCCATTTTTATGGAGGCCGTGGCCATTGCCTTAAAAAAGTATCCGATGATCAATATCGCGGTGGACGGAGATACCATTGTCAAAAGAAAGAATATTAATTTGGGGATGGCAGCCGCTTTAGGTGACGGCAACCTGATTGTACCCGTCATTAAGAATGCGGATCAGCTGAATTTGGTGGGAATGGCCAAAGCTGTGAATGACCTGGCAAATCGCGCAAGGAACAATGCACTCAAGCCGGATGAAATCCAGGACGGGACTTACACCGTCACGAACGTAGGTACTTTCGGTAGTGTATTTGGAACCCCCATTATCAATCAGCCCCAGGTAGGCATCCTCGCTTTGGGGGCGATTCGAAAAATTCCGTCTGTCATCGAGACCCCATCAGGTGATTTTATCGGTATTCGTTCCAAGATGTTCCTTTCGCATAGTTATGACCACCGCGTAGTCAATGGGGCACTGGGAGGGATGTTTGTAAAGTCGGTGGCCGACTACCTCGAAGCCTGGGACGTCAACCGGGAAATCTGATCTTCACGAATTAATCCAAACCGGATATGAAATTGAATTTAAACAGGCCGATCTGTTTTTTTGATTTAGAGACTACGGGAACCAATGTAGCCACGGACCGCATTGTGGAGATGGCTATTCTAAAAGTCTATCCGAACGGGAATACCGAGAGTAAAAGTTGGTTGATTAACCCTGAAATGCCCATTCCGCCAGAGGTTACTGCCATTCATGGTATTACCGATGAACAAGTGGCGACAGAACCGACCTTTAAGCAGCGCTCAAGGGAGATCCAGCAGATTATCCAGGGGTGTGATCTTGCCGGCTTTAACTCCAACCGCTTTGATATTCCCCTTTTGGCGGAAGAGCTTCTCCGGGCGGAATTGGATTTCGATATGAAAAATACGGTTGCCGTGGATGTTCAGACCATTTTTCACAAAATGGAAAAGCGAACCCTCGGGGCGGCGTATACGTTTTATTGTGGGAAAAACCTTACTGATGCACATAGCGCGGTAGCGGATACCCAGGCGACCTACGAAGTGCTTTTGGCACAGTTGGAACGCTATCCGGAGCTTGAGAACGATGTTAAATCACTTGCTGCCTTTTCAACCCATTCGGAGTTCGTTGATTTTGCCGGGTTTATTCGAAAAGACAAATCGGGAATACCCGTATTTGGTTTCGGTAAACACAAGGGCAGGAAGGTTACGGAGGTGCTGGAGGCTGAACCCGGGTATTTCGGATGGCTGCTCAATGCCGATTTTCCAAGATACACGAAAAAGGTACTCACCCAGATCCGGCTCGGTGTCCTGAATGCAAAAAAGTAACCCCCGAATCTTTATACCATTGCTAATTTTATCGAGATGAAACTCATTTGTGCCGGCCGCAATTATGCGGAACATATCGAAGAACTCCAAAATAGTCGCCCGGAGTCTCCGGTCCTTTTTATCAAACCGGATTCTGCCATCCTTCCCAGGGAGCAGGATTTTTATATTCCGGAATTTTCAGACAGCATTCACTATGAGGTGGAGTTACTTGTCAAAATTGTAAAAGTCGGAAAACACATCAGTGAGGCATTTGCCCCGAGGTATTACAACGAGGTATCCCTCGGCATCGATTTTACGGCCCGGGACCTTCAGGATAAATTAAAGGCCAAGGGATTGCCATGGGAAAAAGCCAAGGGCTTTGATGGGGCTGCTGTGATCGGGAAATGGGTTTCCAAAGACCAGTTTGCCGACCTTGGGAACCTGAATTTTACTCTGGAGAAGAATGGAGAAGTAGTACAGCAAGGGAATACGGCCCACATGTTGTGGAACACCGACCAGCTGATTGCCTACGCTTCTACCTTCTTCACTCTTAAAAAGGGAGATATTCTCTTTACGGGTACCCCGGCCGGGGTAGGAAAGGTTGCTTCGAATGATTACCTTTCAGGGAAGCTGGAAGGACAAACTATGTTTTCTTTAAATGTACGGTGATATGATTTACGGATTGAATAAGATTAAGGAAATGGCAGAGGGAGATTCAGATTTCATCAATTCCGTTATTGGTGTTTTTCTGGAGGAAGTACCTGAGGACCTAAACGCGCTTGAGGCAGCAGTCGAATCCGGGGATTTCGCACAGATCTATCAACTCTCCCACAAACTCAAACCCAATGTAGATCTTTTGGAAATGGAGACGACACGGGTTTTGGCCCTGGAGATGGAAACCATGGGTAAAAATCAGGAAGACCTGGAAGGGATACGCGCGCGGTTTGGGCGCCTGAAACAAGATATAGAGCAGGCGGTTACAGAATTAAGGAAAGATTTCGACCTCTGATGAGAGCGGAAATTGTCACTATTGGCGATGAAATCCTCATCGGGCAAATTGTCGATACGAATTCGGCGTTTCTCGCGTCGGAACTGCATAAAACGGGAATATCCGTTTTTCAAATTTCCTCGGTCCAGGATGAGCGCATACATATTCTCACTGCCCTGAAGGAAGCTGAATCGAGAGCGGACCTGGTTATTATTACAGGTGGCCTGGGCCCTACCCGCGATGACATTACAAAAAAAGTGCTCTGTGAATATTTTGAGGACCACCTTGTTGAGAACCAGGAGGTACTCAGGCATATTGAACATCTTTTCAGCACCTACATTTCAACTCCGATTTCAGACTTGAATCGACAACAGGCCCTGTTGCCCTCCCGGGCGGTGGTCCTGAACAATAAATACGGGACGGCACCGGGTATGTGGATGCAGGGTTCTAAAGCCGTTTTTGTATCCCTGCCCGGGGTGCCATTTGAAATGAAGCACCTTTTTCTGGATCAGTTAAAACCTAGAATCCTTTCATCTTTTAAACGTCCGGTGTTGTTGCAGCGCACCTTGATCACCTATGGCCTGGGAGAGAGTGCTATTGCAGATCGCATTGTGGACTGGGAGGATGCTTTGCCCCCACATGTTAAGTTGGCTTACCTCCCGAATCTGGGCCGGGTGCGCCTGCGTCTCTCAACCAAGGGAACGGATTTGGTTAGCTTAGAACAGGAACTCGACAGCCTTACAGAAAGTTTGAAATCCCGGATTTCCGATATCCTCTTCGGTGAAGAGGACGGGGAAGCCCTCGAAGCGACATTACTTAAATCCTTTAATCAGCGCGAAATGACGCTGGCAACCGCGGAGAGTTTTACAGGGGGGCGTATTGCGAGTCAGCTTACATCGGTCCCCGGGAGCTCTTCCTACTTCAAGGGGAGTATTGTCAGTTACGCTACGGATGTCAAATCGGGAGTGCTGCATGTTCCCGAGGAGCTGATCCGGGTCCACTCCGTGGTGAGTGAACAGGTCGCCTGTGCAATGGCCCGGCAGGTGCGTTCCCTCCTTAAGGCGGATATCGGTATTGCCACCACTGGGAATGCCGGACCCGATAAAGGAGACTCAGATTCGCCCGTCGGCCGTGTTTTTATTGGTATTTCCAGCCCGGAGTCCACATACGCCATGGAATTTACCATGGGAAACCACCGGGAGCGGATTGTACAGAAATCGGTTCACAAGGCCATGGAATTGCTGCAGGGGGAAATCCTAAAATTCTGAAAAAGAAGTTTGGGGGTACAATAAAAATGCTGTAAATTTGCACCCTGTTTTGAACCAAGTAACCAGAGCGAAATGTCAAAAGTCTGCGAAATTACAGGTAAAAAGGCGATGTTTGGAAACAACGTCTCGTTTTCGATCAATAAAACCAGGAGACGATTTGATGTAAATCTCTCTAAGAAGCGTTTCTATATTCCTGAAGAGGATCGATGGGTTACGCTCAGAGTTTCCACGCGTGCCCTGAAGGCGATTAACAAAAAGGGGATTTCTGCGGTACTTAAGGAAGCGAAAGCAAAAGGAATGCTCATCAAGTAACTTGCTAAAGTAATAGCACCATGGCAAAAAAAGGCAACAGAGTACAGGTAATACTGGAATGCACAGAGCATAAGGAAACCGGTATGGCCGGAACCTCCCGGTATATTACCACCAAGAATAAAAAAAACTCTCCCGACCGTTTGGAGATCAAGAAATATAACCCCATCCTCAAGAGGATGACAGTGCATAAAGAGATAAAGTAAAGGATCATGGCAAAGAAAACAGTAGCAACACTTCAGTCTTCTTCAAAGCGTTTGACAAAGGCTATAAAAATGGTGAAATCTGAAAAATCGGGTGCTTATACCTTTGTGGAATCCGTTATGCCTCCTGAAATGGTAAACGAATGGCTGTCCAGTAAATAAGGAACGCTAATTTAAATAGCATACGAGCCGCTTTCCAGAAGAAAGCGGCTTTTTTGTTACCTATTGTCCAGCGCACTACTTCATATCACCGTGCCCCCTGAACCTTATAAAATGCTATCTTTGAAACGTATAGTCCCAGATATATGAGTTTGTTTAAAAAGTTATTTTCATCCGAGAAGAAGGAGAGTCTGGACAAAGGACTTGAAAAGACTAAAACCAGTTTTTTCAATAAGCTCAGCAAAGCCGTTGTAGGCAAGTCAAGGGTTGATGATGAAGTCCTGGATGAACTGGAGGAAATTCTGGTCACCTCTGACGTGGGGGTAGAAACGACCCTTAAGGTTATCGGGCGCATTGAGGAACGTGTTTCAAAGGACAAATATGTAGGTACGGATGAGTTAGACCGCATTCTCAGAGAAGAGATTGCCGGTTTGCTCTCTGAGACGCATACCGGGAACGCTACTGAATTTGAGGTCCCGGATACTGACATGCCCTACGTAATCATGGTTGTAGGGGTTAATGGGGTTGGCAAAACCACCACTATAGGCAAGCTGGCGTATCAGTTTCAAAAACAGGGTAAGAAAGTAGTACTCGGTGCGGCCGATACCTTCAGGGCCGCCGCTATCGATCAATTGCAGATCTGGGCAGATCGGGTGGGCGTACCGTTGGTCAAACAAAAAATGGGCAGTGATCCTGCATCTGTAGCATTTGACAGCCTGAGTGCGGCAGTGAGCCAGGGAGCCGATGTGGTTTTGATAGATACTGCCGGCCGATTGCACAACAAGGTCAACCTGATGAATGAACTTACCAAAATCAAGCGGGTCATGCAAAAGGTAATCCCTGATGCCCCCCATGACGTCCTGCTCGTACTGGATGGTTCTACAGGCCAGAATGCTTTTGAGCAGGCCCGTCAGTTCACAAAGGCCACAGAGGTGACTTCCCTGGCGGTAACTAAGCTCGATGGAACAGCCAAGGGCGGAGTCGTTATTGGCATTTCAGATCAATTTCAGGTTCCGGTGAAATATATTGGTGTAGGGGAGGGG
>NZ_JBAVZJ010000138.1:0-8541 GCF_049588695.1 Robiginitalea sp. | reverse complement strand
TAAATGCCCTGGAAGATCCAAAGGACCGCGCCCTGATCGAATACTACCTCCTGCAATATGACCAGATTGTCGAGCCCTGGCGATATTCCCTCAGGAAATGCTTGATTCACAACGATGCCAATGACTGGAATGTTCTGACTCAAAAAGGTACGGTATCCGGGATTATCGACTTCGGAGATATGTGTTATTCCTGGCTGATTAATGAACTGGCTGTTGCCCTGCCTTACGTCTTGGCCGAAAGAGAAGATCCCCTGCGTGTTGCGGGTATTGTCATTAAAGCCTATCACCGCGAATTTCCGCTAAAGCGGGAGGAGCTCGAATTGCTCTATTACCTGATCGCCGGGCGAATTTGCATGAGTCTTTGCAACAGTGCCCGGGCCGCAAAGCTACGTCCGGAATCCGACTATATACGTATTAGCGAATTATCCATGAAGCAACTTTTGCACAAGTGGATTTCCATCTCCCCGGAAGCCGCTGCCAATTGCTTTTTAGAAGCTGCGGGTTTGGAAACGCTCGAATTCAATGAAGCAGACGACTACATCAGTCGGAGAAATGAGGTTATTCCCCGATCCCTGTCCCTGAGTTATTCGCATCCCATTGTCATGAAACGGGCTGCCTTTCAGTATATGTTCAATAACAGGGGAAACCGGTTTCTGGATGCTTATAACAACATCATGCTTGTGGGACATTGCCATCCAGGGGTTGTGGAGGCTACAACCCGGACCTTACATCGAATAAATACCAATACACGCTACCTGTATTCAGAAATTCTAAACTACAGCGAACACCTCCTCTCGTATTTCCCTCCAAAACTAAACCGCGTTTTTCTGGTGAATTCCGGCAGTGCGGCTACCGACCTGGCCCTAAGATTGAGCAGGGCGTATACGGGTAGAGACAAAATATTGGCCTTAAAAAATGGATATCACGGAAATACCCTGGCCGGGATTGCTGTAAGCCATTATAAACACAAAAAAGGAATTTCTTATCCAGACACCCTTTTGTGTCCGATGCCCAAGGCCTTTGGAAGTGGGCTCCCTGATGATGGCTCAGCCGGGTCTTACTTTACAAAATTCGCCAAAGAGCTACTTGCAGAAAATCCCGGGCAGGTGGGGGCATTTATTGCCGAGCCGGTCATGGGTTGCGGAGGACAGGTCCCGCTGGCCAGGGGATTCCTTCCCGAGGTGTACAATGACGTCCGGTTGCAGGGGGGTATTTGTATTAGTGATGAGGTACAGGTGGGCTTTGGACGACTGGGAAGCTGGAATTGGGGGTATGAAAAACACGGGGTGATCCCCGATATGGTTATTCTGGGCAAGCCCATGGGCAACGGGCATCCGATAGGAGCCGTGGTAACCACAGCTGAAATCGGTGGTGCTTTTGATTCCGGGCCCGAATTTTTCAGTTCCTTTGGTGGAAACCCTGTATCCTGTGCAGCCGGAGAAGCTGTGCTGCGCGTCCTGGAAGAAGAAGGACTCAAAGCACATGCCCTGGATACCGGTACTTATCTCAAAGCGGCGTTCCATGAGCTGAGTACCCGGCACAAGGCCCTGGCCGATATTCGCGGAGACGGATTGTTTCTTGGCGTTGAACTTTTGGACCCCTTGGGAAAGCCCAATACTGCACTGGCGCAAAAACTGAAAAATGAATTGCGGGATTCCTACATACTGATTGGTACAGATGGCCCTTGCAACAACGTGCTGAAAATCAAGCCTCCCCTTCCTTTCAACCAGGCGAATTGCGATGAACTCATAGGGCAGATGGGGAGAATCCTGGAGAATCTTCCGGATTCCTGAAGATTTATTAATATTTTAGAGCCCAAACCTTAACCCAAACAAACATGAACCGTTCCCTTCAAACCCAAATCGGACTAGCAGTGCTGCGAATTGGCGGTGCTGCGCTCATGCTCACGCATGGCGTCCCTAAACTGCAACGCCTTTTCGGGGAAGATCCTATAGAGTTTGGCGATCCCCTGGGAATAGGTGCAAGTCCTACTTTCTTCCTGGCCGTTTTCGCCGAATTCTTATGTGCCGTTTTTGTACTTATCGGTTTTAAAACGCGTTGGGCTTCTATTCCGATCATTATCACCATGCTTGTCGCTGCCTTCATTGCACACGGTGCCGATCCTTTTGGTTCCAAAGAAAAAGCGCTGTTGTACGCAGTGATTTTTACCGCTATCTTCTTACTGGGACCCGGAGCTTATAGTGTTGATAAGAAGTAATCAGAGAATTTTATGAAGTAATTCCTTGAGGAGATCATCCTGCTTCATGGCGGGGACGGCCACTCCTTTTCCTTTGAGGTCCATCTCCCGCAGCACGCCAATGATCAGACTGACCTTTCGCATCGGATAATGTCTGGCAGCCGTCTGGTATTCATGTACAAAATAGGGGTTTATTTTAAGGGCCCTGGCCACATTTTTCGGACTGTGATCCTGCAGTCCATGATATTGCAGTAATTGTGCAAAAAAGGTATTGAGAAGTGAGATGGTCATCACAAAGGGATTCTCCCTGGGATTTTCTGCAAAGTATTTTATGATTCGTGTCGCTTTGGGAATATCGCGCTCTGCAATGGCTTTTTTCAATTCAAAGTTGTTAAAGTCTTTACTGATCCCAATATGTTTTTCAATAACTACAGGATCTATTTCTGAACCCTGAGGAAGTATGGATTTTAATTTGTCCAATTCATTGCTTATGCGGCCCAAATCCTTCCCCAGATACTCCACCAGCAGTGCTGCCGCTTTATGGGAAATGGTATAACCATTGCCCAGAAGTACCCTACGAATCCATTCCGCCACCTGGTTTTCGTACATTTTTTTACTCTCGAAAACCACGCCCCCGTGCTGCCTGAGCGCTTTGATCAGTTTTTTTCGACGATCCAGCGTCTTGTATTTATAACAAATAACAAGTACCGTAGAGGGTTGTGGATTTTGTGCATAGCCCTCAAGTTGTTCGATGGTGCGACTTAGGTGTTGGGCTTCCCGAACGATAACTACCTGGTATTCAGACATCATGGGATACCTTCTGGCTTGCGAAATAATATCCCCAACGGAAGTATCCTTGCCGTATAGAACAATCTGATTGAAGCCCTTTTGATCTTCGGTCAAAACATTGTTTCCCAGAAACCGTTCAATGCGGTCAATGTAGTAAGGCTCCTCCCCCATCAAAAAATAAACAGGGGCGGGATTTCCCTTTTGTATTTCTTCTATAATCTTCTTTACTTCATCCATCTTAAAATACACCTCAGGGTATGGTCCGACTCAACTTTCCGAGTTATGCGTTTCGCTTCAAAAGTAGGGAAAATAAAATGCTGGTTTTTGATATCATTCGCAAAAAATATGTCGTCCTTACACCTGAAGAATGGGTACGACAGCACAGCCTTCATTTTTTAGTCGAAGAAAAGAATTACCCTGCTGGGCGCTTCCTTGTAGAACGACAACTGAAGGTGGCTGCCCTGGACAAAAGGGTGGATGTTGCCGTATGTGATCCCGAAGGAAAAATACAACTCCTGGTAGAGTGTAAAGCCCCCGAGGTAGTGCTTAACCAAAAAGTCTTTGATCAAATTGCCCGTTATAACTGGGAAGCACGGGCCGACATTCTCATGGTCACCAACGGCTTAAACCATTTCTACTGCAAAATGGACTATGATAAAGGTCAATACCTCTTCCTGCCGGAACTACCTTCTTATACGGAGATTCGATAATACACTCCGGCTGCCTGTAAGGGAAGGTCCTTTGCAAAATATTTAGTTACTTTGCGCCCTTTCACGACAGATTCACCTAAACTCGTATTCTTGAAGCTCCCCAGACCTTCCATCGCCATAGTCATCCTGAACTGGAATGGAAAAACGCTGTTGGAACGCTTCCTTCCTTCGGTGGTCAGCAATAGTGGGGATGCCCTTGTTGTCCTTGCTGACAATGCCTCTACGGATTCATCTGTGGAATTTGTAAAACAACACTACCCCCAAATCCAGGTGGTAGTAAATGAGGATAATTTAGGGTTTGCTGGGGGTTACAACAAAGCGCTTAAAGTCGTGGACGCGGATCTATACTGCCTGCTCAATTCTGATGTGGAGGTAACCCCCGGATGGCTAAACCCGGTTCTGGGGTTATTTAAGGATCAGCCCAGGGCAGGAATCGTTCAGCCAAAAATCAAAGATCTCAATCGTCGTTCTCATTTTGAATACGCGGGGGCAGCCGGTGGATTTCTGGACCTTTTCGGCTACCCTTTTTGCAGGGGACGTATTTTCCAGAGTCTGGAGGAAGATCTGGGGCAGTATGACGACACGCGGGAAATTTTTTGGGCAACCGGAGCCTGTATGTTTGTAAAAAGAGATCTATTTGAGCTTCTTGGTGGGTTCGATGCCGACTATTTTGCCCATCAGGAGGAGGTGGATCTTTGCTGGAGGGCCCACAACAAAGGGTACAGTGTTTTTTATACAGGAGGTTCGGAAGTCTTTCATTTAGGAGGGTCTACCCTAAGCAATATGGATCCCAAAAAGACTTTCCTAAATTTTCGCAACTCCCTCTACTCTATAACCAAAAACCTGCCCACCCGGAAAGCCTTACCTATTGTATTATCCCGCCTGATCCTGGATGCTATTGCCGCCCTGAGGTTTTTATTTCAGTTTAAAATCGGACATGCATGGGCTATTTTACGGGCGCACCTGAGTTTTTACCGGCACGTTCCGAAAATGCTTCGCAAGCGGGAACGGCAGCATTTTGTTGAAAAATACGCTAAAACGACGTCCATAGTCTGGTCCTATTACGTACGTAAAATAAGGACATTTGGTATTTTAGTAAAAGATTAACGGATTCTTACCCACATGGGTGGGACATTTGTTAATTTTGTTCTATAACTTAAGATAACAAATCAACGACTAATAACTTTAAATTTCACACTTATGAAAAAATGGATGATTGGGAGTCTGGGTCTGGTACTCGTGCTTTCCTCTTGTGTATCTCAGAAGAAGTACGCGGACCTCGAGTCCAAACAACGCGAAACCCAGGACCTGTTGAATTCAGCAACTGTTAAATTAAACAGCTGTTTGGAGGATAAGGCCACTGCAGATGCCAAACTCAAGACTCTGGAAGAGCAGAACGCCTTTTTGAAAGCCAATAATCAGGAACTGATTAACAATATGGGGGATTTGACTACCCTGACCTCCAAAGGGGCTGATAACCTTGAAAAATCCCTGGAAAGTCTCCAGGAAAAAGACCTGACCATCCGCAGGCTTCAGGATGCCGTAACTCGCAGGGATTCTGTAAACCTGGCCCTGGTACAAAGCCTTAAAGGTGTTCTGGGGAACCTCGACGATGAAGATATTGAAATCAGCGTCGAAAAAGGTGTGGTCTTTATTTCCATCTCCGACAAATTGCTCTTCAGGAGTGGCAGTTACAATGTAACTTCCGCAGCCAAGAACGTTCTTGGAAAAGTAGCCCAGGTGGTCAACAACAAACCGGACTTTGAGTTTATGGTGGAGGGCCACACGGATAATGTTCCCTACCGAAGCGGTGTATTACTGGACAACTGGGACCTCAGTGTAAAGCGTGCCACTTCCGTGGTTCGGATCCTTCAGAATGACTACAAGGTTGACCCGGCCCGTATGACCGCTGCCGGACGCAGCCACTATATTCCCCTTGTCAGCAATGACACTCGGGAGAACCGGGCCAAAAACCGACGGACCCGCATTGTAGTTCTGCCTAAATTGGATCAGTTCTACGATATGATTGAAGAAGGTATGGATGATCCGGAGATCAACAAATAATCCGGGACAATATTAAACTGGAAAAGCCCCGTGGTGAAAAACTGCGGGGCTTTTTTTATTCAGAGAATACTCAAATCACCCTTTCCTTGCCGGATTACCTCCGGGGTCTCTCCTGAGAGGTCTATAACGGTAGACCCTACATTATCCCCATACCCGCCGTCGACTACCATATCCACGTGTTTATTCCATTTTTCATATATCAGGTCAGGATCCGTGGTGTATTCAAGGACATCATCTTCGTCATGTATAGAAGTGGAGACAATGGGATGCCCGAGTCCCACAACCAAATCGTGGGAAATACGATTATCCGGGACCCGTATACCCACTGTTTTGCGCTTTTTAAAGTCTTTTGGGAGTTGGTTGCTTCCCGGCAGGATAAATGTGTAAGGCCCCGGGAGGGCGCGTTTTAGAATTTTAAAAGTGGGGGTGTCAATTTGCCGGACATAATCTGAAAGGTTGCTCAAATCCGCACAGATAAAAGACCAGTTCGCCTTTTCTAATTTAACTCCTTTTAATCGCGCGAGACGCTCCAGGGCTTTTGAATTGGTGATATCACACCCCAAACCGTATACGGTATCCGTGGGATAGATCACCAGCCCGCCCTTTCTAAGGACAGACACCACTCGGTCTATCGCCTTGGGATTGGGGTTTTCCTCGTAAATTCGAATACGTTCAGCCATGATCTGATCATTTTATTTCTATGCCGCCCCCAGATCGGAAAACCCTACAGGATAGATCCCTACGCGATCAGGATTCCAGAATCTGTAATTTGGCAAAGCGGAGGAGAAGTTTTTTAATATCGCCGCGTTCAAAGCGAATCTCCGCCTTCTTATCATTACCGGCACCTTCTATTTTGAGTACAGTCCCCTTTCCAAAACGGGAATGGTCTACCCGGCTTCCCTCCTGCAGTCCTTCGATAGAACTTCCTTCGGTCCCTGACGGCTGGCCGAGCTGGGGACGGATTTTCCGCAAGCGTCTCAACTGTTTTTCCGTGGGATGATTCTGTTTCGGGGGTTTCCCGGAGACTGGCTTCTCTGCCCTCAATTTACTCTTGTCCACCTCGCCAAAGATAGAGGCGTTGAGCATCGGGCGGAATTTATAAGTATCCTCCGGTGTCAGGTTTTCGATATACTGCTCATCGATCTCCTGCAGGAAGCGACTGGGCTCGGCGTCGATCAGCTTGCCCCATCGGTACCGGTTTTGGGTATAGGTTAAATAGGCCTGGGTTTCCGCCCGCGTCAGCGCGACATAAAAAAGCCGCCGCTCCTCTTCCAATTCACTTCGGGTATTCATGCTCATGGCAGAGGGAAATAAATCTTCTTCCATACCTACCACATAGACATATGGAAATTCCAACCCTTTAGCCAGGTGTATCGTCATCAGGGCCACCCGGTCATCATCGCCTTTATCCATGTCCAGGTCCGTTGCCAGGGCCACATCCTCCAGAAATTCACTCAGATCACCTTTGGCGTCTGCGATTTCCTTTTGCCCCTCTACAAAGTCCTTTATCCCGTTGAGCAATTCCTCAATATTCTCCATACGGGCTATCCCTTCAGGGGTACCATCTTTTTTAAATTCCTGCAACAGACCGGATTTCCGGGCTACATGCTCCGCCAACGTAAAAGCATCGGCATTCGCATTCAACACCTGGTAACTCCGGATCATACTGACAAAATCTTCGAGCTTGCGGCGGGTTCCGGCATGAATACCAATATTCATGGATCCAAGGGATTCCATAACCTTAAAGACAGTTTCTCCGGTCTCATTCGCAGCTACGACAAGCCGGTCCACAGTAGTCTGTCCTATTCCACGGGTCGGGTAGTTGATCACCCGCTTCAGGGCCTCTTCGTCACCGGGGTTGATCACCAGCCTCAAATAGGCCAGAACATCCTTAATCTCCTTTCGCTGGTAAAAGGAAAGGCCTCCGTAGATTCGGTAAGGAATATCTCTCTTTCGCAAGGCGTCTTCTATGGCCCTGGACTGTGAGTTCGTTCGATACAGTACGGCAAAGGCCCCATTATGGAGCTGTTGCTGCATTTTGTGCTCAAAGATGGAGGAGGCGACATAACGTCCTTCGTCCGCATCTGTAGGGCTCCGGTGCAGTCGGATAAGAGGTCCCTCATCGTTGGCCGTCCAAACCACCTTTTCCAGCTGGTTCTTATTGTTGGCTATTATGCTGTTGGCCGCATTGACAATATTCTTGGTCGATCGGTAGTTCTGCTCCAGGCGATAGAGGCCGACATCGTCATAATCCCTCTGAAAATTCAGGATGTTATCGATATTGGCTCCCCGGAAAGAGTAGATACTCTGGGCATCGTCCCCCACCACACAAATATTTTGATAGCGATCTGCAAGGGCCCTTACAATCAGGTATTGGGAGTGATTTGTATCCTGATACTCATCTACCAATATATACCGAAACCGATTCTGGTACTTCATGAGTACTTCCGGAAAGCGGGTAAGCAGTTCATTGGTTCGCAGCAGCAGGTCGTCAAAATCCATAGCACCTGCCTTAAAACAGCGATCTACATAATTGCGATAAATTTCTCCGAGTCGCGGGCGCTTGGACATCGCATCGGCCTCCTGCAACTCCGGATTCTGAAAATAGGCTTTGACTGTAATCAGGCTGTTCTTGTAGGAGGATATGCGCTGCTGTATCTGTTTGTATTTATAAATGTCCTTATCCAGGCCCATCTCCCGGATGATCGCCGATATAAGGCGCTGAGAATCCTGGGTGTCGTAAATGGTAAAATTACTGGGGTACCCCAGGCGGTCCCCATC
>NZ_JBAVZJ010000137.1:0-3810 GCF_049588695.1 Robiginitalea sp. | reverse complement strand
GGTTTTGAGTATCATGAAGGAGAATGGCCTGGAAAGGGGAAAGAAAGGACTTGAAATCTATCTTATGGCTGAATTGCCCTCAAATATCATTTTGGCGGATCAGTTCGCCCCAATGATAGACGGCTTTTCTATTGGGTCCAATGATTTGACTCAGCTCACCTTAGGCCTGGACCGGGATTCCAGTCTGGTGGCCCACTTATATGATGAACGCAATGATGCGGTAAAGGCCATGATTAAAATGCTTTTGTCCACCGCGAAAAAACACGGAAAAAAAGTGGGTATCTGTGGACAGGGACCTTCAGACTTTCCGGATTTTTCAGAATTCCTGGTGAGGGAGGGCATCGATTCTGTCTCGGTAACGCCCGATTCCGTTTTAAAAACCCTCAAGGTTATTCAGAAAGTTGAAGAATTGAAAGTGCCGGTGGAGATGGTTTAGTGTGTGTAAATGGAAGCCCAACAGACCCGCATAGGTTTGTGCATATACGCACGCCTGTGCGGGTTTTTGCATCTTGTGTGTGCCTTAAAATCATTGTGAGGGACTATCTTTACACCTCTTTCATGTCGTTGTATTAAATGCCCCGAAATGCCAGAGGATTCCACTTGGGTCGTGGAGGAAAAATTCACTGCCCCAGTCGTTGTGTACTATCCCCGATAATCGCACGTTTTTATACTTTTCGGTTAATCCGAGGACCTTTAAGGCTTTCAGGTGGTCCTCAAGATCATCTACTTCAAGAAAAATCATTGAATTATCGACCCAGTCCTTTACATAGGCGTCCTGCAAATAGAATCCGAAGGCTCCAGCCCTGAAGTACGACATTTTTTCGGATGTAATGATTTCTTCAAAGCCTAAATCCCGGTAGAAGGCTCGTGAGACATCATAGTTTCGGGCACCGATAAAGGCCCTGATCGATTTTGCACTTATGTTCATCTGATGTGTTGAGGTTAAAAATATTTCTGTACAAAAAACCGCTTGTTTACTTTTTCAGCTCCCTTATAAAAGTATGGATTAACCCTGTATGGGGTCTCAGGAATTTTGGGTAGGAGTTTTATAAGCTTGTACAAACCGCCTAAGGATTTCCCGGGCCACGGGGGTATCTGCATGGCGCACGGCATCAATCAGGATATCGGCCTCTTTGGGCTCAAAGTAGCCGTAGTCTTTATAGGTTTTAATTCGGAGGATAAATTCCCACGAGTCCGCCTCCGGGTGGAACTGGGTGGCGTAGATGTTTTTTCCAACCCGGAACATCTGTACCGGGCAGGTTGCGGAAGAGGCCAGGAGTACGGCCCCCGGTGGAACCTCGTCGCAGGCTTCTTTATGGCCGGCCAGGGCGTCAAAGTTTTCGGGCAACCCCCTTAGCAGCGGGTCTTGTCTTCCGACATCCGTCAGACGGATGTTCACGCTTCCAATAGGTTCTGAATAAGTGCCTGAGATGGGAGTTCCAAGATACCGGCCCAATAAACCGTTTCCCGAACAACATCCCAAAAAGGGAAAATCGGTGGGGATCATTCGGTCAAACAACTTTTCGTAAAAGGCTTCGATGTCCTTTTGAACCCTGCTTTTTTCTGATTCGGGGGTGCTGATGTCAAAGGGGCTTCCCCCGGCAATTGCCGCGGCGAACTCATCCAGATCTACATCGGGGGTTTCCTGTTCCAACCGGATGCGGTGTATCTGGTTTGGATGCAGCCGGCCAACCCTGAGGATGGCCTCAAACTCACTGTCGGCGGTGGCATCCTCGGGCCGCATTTGCAATATGAGGAGCTTTTTCATAAGAACTCGTTTCCGGGAATTTTCAAATCAGCGTTAAATTTAAGGGAATTGGGATAAATACCCCTTCGGTGCAGGGCCTGTTTCCCGGGTGGATTTATTCCATAGGGTATTAAAAGCAGGGGATGGAGGATCTGGTAATGAAGGCAGTAAATATATTACGGATTAAACCGGTGCAGTTCTTGCTCAATGAGTTCCAGAATATCCGTGATTCGTTTTTTCAGACTTAGGGATTGGCTGTTGGTAAGCATATTGAGTTCGAGACATACGGCCATTTTATCCTCGAATTTGGGATTGTCCAGCAAAACGGATAAGTCTGAATCCCGCCGGGACCCTGTTAATTTGAATTCGGTATTTCGGGCGTTGTCTAACTGAAAAGACTGTAGCAAGCCATTTTTCCAGTTGTGATAGGTCAATGTCCGGATGGAGACATTTTCTTCCAGAAAGGGCCTGTAAGTATCCGTTCTGTATGTCAACCAAACGATTTCCTCCTCCGTGACCTGCACCACATCACTGGTCCAACGGGATAGTAATTCTTTCAAACGGGGATTCTGCAACAACTGGATCCTGCCCGAGCTGATAATATCATTTACAATGGGATCAAAAGTGGGTGTAAGTATGGTAAAACCTAGGTACTTAAGCGTACTATCGATATTTCTCTCATCCGGGTGGTCTACATAATCCAGAAGCTTATAGGAAGCGGATATCAATTTGTTTCTCAAATCCATCTTTGATTCCAGTTGTTCCAAATTGCTCCGGTACTCGGATTTCAGTTGTAACAGTAATTCCCTTTCTTCCCCTCGTTCTTTCCTGTATTCGTTTGCGTTATCAATTTGCAATGCTATGAGGATTCCGATCACAACCAAAAGGATTTCCCCTATGGCATACAACAGGTACTTGCTGAATTTGTTGTGAGTCAGCAGTCTTTGGCGGATTTGGCGGAAGAAGCGGAACATGGTTTGTTTGGTTACCCTCTGAAATTACGAAAAAGAAGTTGACAGTAATACCTTTGATTGTATTACCGGGCACTTACGTTCTCCTCTTTGATTTCCGTAATTAATATCATAGTTTTAGAGGAGTTGGGGGTAGCTTTGGAGACCTTTCTTGTTTAAAGGATACCCCTCTTTAAAGGCTTGATGAACAGCTATTTTTGAAGTTAGTTACCTGAGATTATGGTATTCCGGTTAACTTACCGCTTCATTCCGTTCTTTCCGAAAGGGATATGATTTTTTGGACCAATGAGTCCAACAATTTTGGCGGGCTTCCATGGTCAAAATCAAATTCGCCATGCTCTCCATCTAAGGTCAAAGACAAATTTGCAATGGCCGCGGCATCACTATAACTTTTGGTACTTTCGGTAGTTTTCACCTTTTCAAAGTCAGTATGGGCCAATATATTCTTTAATTCATCCTGTTCTCTTTGGGTTAATTCTCTTTCCTTGGTTTCGCCGCCCCTAGAATGGGTTACTTTTAACGTACTGGAGTGAATCTCTATTTGAAGAAAAAATCCGCGCGTCTGGGCGAGATAGGTTAAATCCAAGTTTTCTTGAGCGCAATTATATGCGCTAACGAGCAGGACTATACTTAAGAAGACTGTTTTCATGTATATTAAAACTACAAAAAAAGGCACCCATTTGGATGCCTTTTTACTTTGGTTTTACTCCGGCGACCTAGGGTGCCATAGCTTCTCGTACTCCTCCGGCACCAAATAAGGCACGCATTCTTTCTTTCTGACCATTACTGAACATGTACATACAATCATCGTTTGTATAATCCATATAATTCATTGTCATATCCGTGGTTCTGCAGTTGATTGTTGGAAAACCCGGACATCCAAAGTTTGGATCATCAGAGGATGGAGTATCTGAAACAAAATCGTCTCTTCTACATTTTCCATCTCCCCAAATATGTCTGAGGTTCAACCAGTGCCCTACTTCATGAGTAGTTGTTCGTCCACCATCAAAAGGAGCAGTCGCGGTTCCGGTTGTCCCAAAATAGTCTGTTCCTACTACAACGCCATCGGTCGAAGCACTGCCTCCAGGGAAT
>NZ_JBAVZJ010000136.1:0-5160 GCF_049588695.1 Robiginitalea sp. | reverse complement strand
TTCTTCGGGTGGCGAAGGAGACTTCTCTGATTTTTTTGAATCCATGTTCGGGGGGTTCAGGCAGGGGGGGCAAAGCCAGCGCAGGGGTTACCAGGGACAGGACTACAACGCCAACCTCCAACTGGATTTGCGGGAGGTCTATCAGACACACAAACGGACGCTGACCGTGGGGGATCGCAATATCCGAATCACCATACCGGCGGGAATAGAAGACGGACAGACCATACGGATCAAGGGATATGGGGGTCCGGGGATTCACGGTGGCCCCAAAGGGGATCTCTACATCACATTTGAAATCCGGAATTCCACGCCCTTTCGCCGGGAGGGGGGCAATCTGTATAAAACGCAGGAGATACCTTTGACCACGGCTGTCCTGGGAGGGGACCTAATGGTTGACACCTTTGACGGTAAGGTAAAACTTAAAGTGAAGCCGCTGACCCAGAACAATACCCGGGTGAAACTCGGCGGAAAAGGCTTTCCGGTATATAAAAAGCAGGGGGAGTTCGGGGATTTGTACATTACCTACCAGGTCGCTTTACCCAAGCAGCTTACCCCGGAACAAAAAAGCCTTTTTTAAAGTTTAAAAGCCCAAAATCTCTAATCTTATGAATGTGAAAAATTATATTCCTATCACAGATTTTTGCAGGGGCCATGCCCTTGAAGAGTCCTTTATCTATTCCCTTCACGAGATTGAACTTATTGAAATCAGGCAGGTAGAAGCTGAACCTGTCATTCCCGTGAGGGACTTGCGGAGGTTGGAACGACTCGTTCGCCTGCACCGGGATCTGGAAATCAGCCCTGAAACCTTGCTGGCTGTGGACCACCTTTTGGACCAGGTGGAAACCCTGCAGGAGGAAGTCCTGGCCCTGCGACGCCGTCTCAACCGCTGGGAGTAGCCTCTCTTTTTAAGACCCTTGTATTATACGACCATCCTCCATTTCCAGAATGCGGTCCGTTCGCCCCGCGAAGTCTTCGTCGTGGGTCACTACCAGTAGCGATAACCCTTCTTCTTCCCGAAGCTGTTTAAAAATCTGAAAGACATTTTCCGAATTGTAACTATCCAGATTACCGGTGGGTTCATCTCCCATAAGTATAGCCGGGTTATTGATAAGGGCACGGGCGATGGCCACCCGTTGTTTTTCACCTCCGGAAATCCGGGAGGCTTTTTTGCCAGCGAGTTTTTCAATATGGAGCATCCGAAGTTTTTCCATGGCATCATGGCGGATCTCGCCAGCTGACTTTAATCCCAGTTTCAGTGCTGGAAGCATCACATTTTCCAAAACGCTGAATTCCAGCAACAGGTAGTGAAATTGAAACACAAAACCAATATATTCATTCCTGAGTCGCGCCAGATGTTTATTCGAACTGCCGGTTATAAGTTTGTCTTTTAGATATAGAGATCCTTCATAAGCTGTATCCATAGTGGACAGGATATACAACAGGGTGGATTTTCCGGAACCGGATTTTCCGATAATACTCGTGAACTGTCCTTCCGGAAGGGTAAAGCTGATGTCTTTCAGCACGTGATACTCTACTGGTTTTGTAAAGTATTTATCGATATTCCGAGCTTCGAGAACCGTCTTCATAACTCAGGTTTAGTTCCCCCGGATGATTTGAACCGGGTCTATTTTTCGGGCCTTGGCCGACGGCAGGTAGCCCGCGATAAAGGTGGATAAAAGCGCAAAGGTTATACCTATCAGGTAATACACCGGGTTGTGGTTTACCGGAAAGGTGTCGATGGTCGGCAGGGCTTCGGTTTCAAAAGGAAGGGAATCGATCAGGTGACTGAGCCCAAATCCCAGGAGCAGGCCGGAAATCCCCCCGATGAAGCCGATTAAAAGGGCCTGGCTCATAAAAATATTTTGCACATCCAGGCCGGAGAACCCCGTGGCTTTCAATATGGCAATATCATTCATCTTCTCGTATATGAGCATATTGAGAATGTTGTAAATCCCAAAACCGGCAACAATCAGCAAAGTGATGGATACGGCGTAGGTTATCAGGTTGCGGATGGTGGTCCCGGTTTCGAACTGGGCATTGGCATCTTGTATATCCCGCGCTTGCACTTTGTACTGTGCCTGGAGTTGCCGCGCCATAACAGGGGCTTCCCGAACGTCAGCCAGTTTAATGTGTATATCGGTGATATAATTGGAGGCTTCTCCCATAATCCGCTGGGCGTTCTGAAGGGTAGTCAGGCTTTGGGTATTGTCGATATCGGCCAAACCGCTCTGGTATATTCCTACAATGCGTAAGGGAAAAACAGCCCCCTCAGGAGTACTCACCTGAACCCGGTCTCCCATCTGCAGAGACATTTTCTCCGCCAGGCCAATGCCCAGAATTACACCATTGTCTGAACTTGCCAGTGCCCGGGCACTGCCTTGTACAATATAGTCGCCCAGATTGGAAATCCGCTCTTCTTCCAGGATATCCATCCCCACCAGTACGCCACCCAGGTTTAGGGCTCCGGAGAGGTAAAAAATCTGAGCTCTGACCTGGGGGGTGACCCCGACGACATCCTCCCGTGATTTCAGGTTTTTTAGGATGGGTGGGGCATTGTGGATTTTCAGCTGCCCCTTCCGGGGTTTTACGGAGCGGATTTGGAGCAGATCCGAATCAAAAGGCGTATACCGGTTTACAGGCTGAATCTCGCTGGGTTGTACCTCATTGTACAAATGGATGTGAGGGGTTTGATTAAGGATCAGGTCATCGAGCATACCATTGAGTCCGGTCATAAAACTGACCAGTGTAATGTAGGCTCCTATTCCAAAAGTGACTCCCAGGGCTGCCGTGATCGTAGATTTCATCTTGGTCAGCAAATGAGTTCGTGCAATACTCAGGATAAGCGGCCATTGTTTCATTGTTGGGGCCTTAAGAGTTTTGTGTCAGCCTCGATACCCTCCAGGATTTCTATCCGGTCCAGGGTTTCTATCCCGGCCACTATTTTCCGCATTCCCTGAAGCGTACGTACGCTATCTCGCCCAACCAGGTAGTCTTTGGGAATGGTCAGAACATTTTCCTTTTGGGCGATAATGATATTTGCCTCTCCGGAAAGGCCGGGATACAGAATATCCGGAGCCTTTTCAAACCGGACCTCAACGGTAAAGGTCTGGGAGCGCTCGTCTTTCTGAGGGTATATCTTTCTGACCCGGGTTTCAAAAACGGTCTCCGGGTAGGCGTCCAGTGTGACCAGTGCGAGTTGTCCTTCCTGTATCTGAACAATGTCAATTTCATCGACGAGTAATTCAGCGAGAAACACATCCGGGCTGCCCAAAAGGGCGAGGGGTTCATTGGGAAGTACCCCTTCCCCAGGTTCTTTGTATAAGGCGTAAACCTTACCCTTAATCGTACTTCGAAGGGTGTAGTCTGAAGTCTTCACGACACTGGACTGATAGGTGTTCTGCGCCTGTATCATCTGCGATTTCAGATCTTTCTGAAGGCGGGCGTATTCGCTGCGCAAGCGCTGCAAAAGGTTTCGGGAGCGTTCGTAGGCCAGTTTTCTGTTTTCAAAGTCAGCAAGGGAGCCGATTTGCTGGGACCATAGTTTTTCCTGTCGCCTGAAATTAATCGAATCGTCCCGGAAGTTTAATTCTGCGGTTTTTATTTGTACCTCCAGATCCTTCAACGGGGTGGAGGCCCCCGAGTAATTTTGCCGGGCCAATTCCATTTGAAGTCGGGCGTTCTCTGCGCTCAGGCGGGGCGTCGCGTCGGTCAGGTGCATCAATGGGGCACCTGGCCGGACGGAATCTCCTTCCTCGACCAGATGGTTTTCTAAAATACCGCTTACAGAGGCGTACACCCGGTACATACTATCCGGCCAAACCGTTACCGAAGCATATACCGAGGCCGTTATATTGCCTTTTTCGGGGAATATGGGTTCCTCTTTCGAACCACAGGAAATGGAAAAAACGACCAGCAGTCCCAAGGAAAGCATTTTGAGAACAGAGGTTTTGGGACAGTTGAAATGCGGGGGGGGCATTTTCCGTCCCACCTGGAAAAAACGGATTGAGTTATGCAGATGCCAAAGGCACCCCAAACCAGGAGTATCCACCTTGAAACCGGGTAACGGGTGTTCTTTACCCGCCCCTGACCGGAAGGATGTGAGTATCCGAAAGCACCACTCGCGTATTGGGATCATACTAATATTTTAATGCCCGGGCCTGGGCCATGAGTTCCAGCCGGTCCTACAACAACGGTTCGAGCTCTTCAAGGAGGGTATGTTTTGGCAATACCCCGGATTTTCTCCAGCGTATTTCCCCTTCTTTAAAGAGTATCATGGTCGGTACCCCGCGAACCTGGTATCGTCCAGCGATGGCAGCATTGTTGTCTACATCGATTTTGATGACTTTGATCCGATCCCCTAACGCTGCCTTAACCTCCTTGAGAATCGGGGAAAGCATTTTACAGGGCCCACACCAGTCTGCATGAAAATCAATTAGGACAGGAGTTTCAGATTGAATAAGGGTATTGAAAGAACCTTTCATCGGTCGTAATAAATTTGGTTTATTAGTTCTTATGGAATTCGCCAAAAACCCTTCCGGATACGTTCTGCAATTATGGTTTCAGGGTTTCTAAACCGTAGTTTTTTCGGGTATTGAAAAGAGTAATGGCTCATTTCATGTTTCAAAAATGTACTCTTAAATGTAATCATTCCCTTTGGGATATGACAATGATGTAAATCATATAGCCCCCCCTGGGCTTTTTGTATCTTTAAAAGGAACGTAAATTATATAGCTATGGAGTATCGAATTGCTATTCCTACAGATTTTTCTAAAAATGCAGATAAGGCTGCACGCTTCGCTCTGGAATTGTTTTCTGGGCAAGCTTGTCGGTTTTACCTCACACATACCTATACCCCGGCATTCTTCCGAGCTGAATATTTACTCCAAAGTCCCGGTCAGATCGGGCTCGGGGATATGTATCAGGAACGGGTGATGAAAAAACTAAAAAAACATAAAAAGACCCTTCTTGAGCATGCGAGCCAGGAGCATGAGATTATTCCACATGCGGCGTTTAACTCCCTGCCTGAAGAACTTGAGGATATGGGCAAAAAAGAGACGCTGGATTTGATTATTATGGGGACACAAGGCGCTACAGGTGCGCGTGATGTGTTGTTTGGTACTCACGCGGTTCAGGTTCTCCACAGGGCGAGTTGCCCTGTTC